>CAYYOX010000455.1:0-5823 GCA_964473065.1 uncultured Planctomycetaceae bacterium
CGCGCGGGGTCCGCCGGCGCGGCCTGACAGAAGACCGACACCACCGAGTGATCGCCGAAACCTACACCCTGGTAGAACCCGCCGTAACCCAAGGGGGGATGGTTGGGGAGTTGGTCAAACGGTCCCTCGAGAGCGCCGGCCGCGGTGAGGATCGTGCGGCTTTGATTGCCCCACTGTCCGACACTGGGATCTCCCAGGAAGTCGATCGCCTGAAGCGTCAGGGTGTTGCCGTCGCCGAGGATTACGTCACCGCCGGCGATGACTCGACCATTTGCCGGGCCGCCCAATTGGCAGACGAACTCGGTCTGCTCGATTCTCACGTCCCGCACCACGTCGAGCAGACCGCCGGGCGCGATCTCCAACTCGGCGGCGGCAAACGCGGCATTTCGCGGTTCGAGCGTACCGTGAAGGCTCAGCTTGCCCGCGTCGACTTCAACCTGCGAAACAACCAGCAAGGCCCGGCCGGCTTCGACGTTCAATTGCCCGGCGTCGCTGACTTGCAGTGAATACGCCTCGGCGTCGGCGGCGACCGTGACCGTATCGAGGCGCACGGTCGCCGCATGGTATCGGTCGGGCGGCCTGTTAGGCGGATCGGCAATCCAACGGGATGCGGCGTGCCAATCGCCGTCGCCCAGTCCGTCCCATGTAAACTCGGGCGTGGGCAACAGGGTAACCTGCTCGCCGACCATGGCCGCGTTGAGTTGGTCCAGATAGGCCGGCACAAAGCTGTCGCCGGAGCCGATCAGCGACGGATCATCGTCGTCCTCCCAGATGAACCAGTGGATGCCGACCAGGGCCGGCGTGCCGTTGCGGATCACAAAGCTCGGTCCGCCCGAGTCGCCGCTTTGCAGATACGACTCGTCATCTCCCGTGCCGCCGGGATCGTCGAAGTCGAAAAGGAAAGTGATGCCCTCGGAGGCGCCGGGTTCCTCATCGTCGCCGCGCAACTCGATGCTGCCGGGGTCGAAGTGATTGCGTCCCAAGCGGACGGTGGTTGGGGCGGCCTCGAATCGGTCGACCGACAGGCCGAAGGTGTAGATCTCCAGGTCGTCGTAATCGGCGTGGTCCGGCAGAGCGAGGATCGGATAGTAGTTGATGTTGCGGCCCACGGGCGTGGTCAACTTACCGAGCCACAGGTCGCTTCCGTCGATTTGCGTTCCCGACTCGATCGTATAGACTTCGGGCGGTGCGTCGGGATCGTTGGAGGTATAGAAACGGAGTTCGCCCGCGTCATGGTGGAAATGTTCGGCGCTAAGGAAATAGCTGGGCGAGATCATCGTAGCCCAACGGGTCCGCCGCCCCACGCCCGACCAATCATAGGGATCGCCGATAAACGCCTTGGCCGGATCGGCCGGGTCGTGGAACCGATCGTGTTTCTCCGGCGCGTAGGCCTGGAGTGTCATGGCAGCCGACGCCGGGTCGCTCGGCCCGAAGCTCGCGACGATTGCCGCGAGGAGCACGGACCTGCCGATTATCGTGAATTTCGATTTGTCTGGCATCTGAACTACCCAACCTGCAACCCACGTGGAAAAAGGGGACAGGCACCGAGCCGGGGATATTTCCGGCGGGTTCGGCATCGATCCATGCTCGGAGCCAGTCCCCTTTTTCCACCCCAAGGACAGAACGTCCATTATAGCCGATTTCGACGGCGCGGGTGGAGTTTTCGGGAGAGATCGAGAAATCGTTCTATTACTCGACAAGCAGCGAGGCTTGCTGAATGGCGTTGCGGCCGGCGCGGGGGAAGGGGCGCGGCATGGGCTGGGCGATGCCGGCCGAGTCGATCGTGCGGCAGCGGAGATCGTACCGGCCCGAGGGGATGTCCTGAAGCAGCACGGCCCAATGGGCGATCGCGTTGCGCATCGGCCAAGCGTGCGGTTTGCCGGTGGCCGGGTCGATCTGGCGAGGCGTCGGCGGGAGCTTGCCATCGGGCAGGTTGCCGCCCCAGTCGCTCGGCGGCGGCAGGATCTCGGCCTCTTGCCAATCGGCCCCGGTGAAGTACGGATCGTCCGGCGGCAACGGTTTGTCTTGGGGATGCAGCCAGTATTGCACTTTGCTCAGGCCCGCGGCGCCGACCTGGGCCAACCCGGTAATCGGAACCGGCTGGCCCGCCTTGACCTGCTCGGGCACGTGGACGAAATGGGCACACGTTTTCATCGGGCTGGCCGTGTCGTTGTTCCACTCGGCGTACGTGTCGTTGGCCTGGTGATTGTTCGTCAGCAGGATGGTCTGTAGCCACTTGACCGACTTGTTGCCGTAGCCGTCGGGCACAATCATCCGCACCGGCCCGCCGCGCTTGGGGGTGAGCCACTGGTCGTTCAGCTTGTAACAAAGCAGGATGGGCTGCTCGCCCGGCGGATCTTCCAGCACGCGACCGATCGGCAGGGAACTTTGGAATAGCTGTTTCGGGTCGTCGTTGTGATAGCCGTAGAAGAACACTCGGCGGACGTTGTCGGTCGGTCGGGCCATCCAGATCACGTCGCGCAGCGGCACGCCTTCCCAAAGTCCCGTCCCGAACGGACGGTCGACGTTGGTGCAAGTCATGACCTTCATGTAGCGGACGGCCTGCGTCTCGGCCAGACGCATCAGCCCCTGCCAGTCGAGTGCCGTGCCGAGTTCCTTGGACAACGGGTGGTCCAGCTTGGCGTCGCTCTGCGGGTCGGAAAGGACTTCCAGTTGCCAGGTGTCCGGGTGCAAGCCAACTTCACGGCGTTTCTCCGCGGGCAATTGGTCCGGCGGCGGATCGCCTCGCCCGGCGTTGCCGAACTGCTCTTCCGGCGTCAGGTAAGAGAGCTCGGCGATGGCACGGGCCAGGACCGTTTCTGAATCACTCTGATCGGCCCAAAGCGGCACGGTACTCAAGCCGGCCACACCGGCTGCCGAGAGCCGTAGAAAATAACGTCGGGTCAACTCGAGATGTTCGCGGGCGACTTGTTTCGATTCGGTCATGGGTTATCCATTGAAGTACAGATACGCCGCCAGGATGGCCGCCAGCACCAGGGCCGTGGCGGCTACGTCTCGCCAGTTCCAACTGGATCGCGTCTCGGCCTTGTGCTCGTCGGTCACGGTGCCGTAGGTCAAGCCCTTGATGCGCTCCAACGACGGCGGCTCGGTCATGTAGCTCACGCCGATCATCACGACCACGCAGACCACAAAGATCAGCAGGCTGTAGTATTGGAAGTAGATGTTGTTGACGATCCAGAGGAAAGAACCTTCGGTGTAGCCGTTCTCGAAGCCTTCCATGTGGAGCGTGACGGGCGTGTCGACCACCAGCCGGAACATCCCCAGCAGGAACCCGATGATCAGGGTCGCCAGGCAACCCTTCGCGTTGAGTCGTTTCATCGAGACGCCCAGGAAGAAGACCACGAAGATCGGCGGTGCCAGGTAACCCTGCACGCCCTGGAGGTAATGATAGAGTCCTCGCGCGCCCTGGATCACGGGCACCCAGGCCAGGCCGATCACGACCATCCCTATCGTCGCGGTGCGCCCTATCCAGACCAATCGATGCTGTGAGGCGCTGGGATTGAATTTCTGGTAGAGGTCCATCGTGAAGAGCGTCGAGCAGGCGTTGAACACGCCGGCCAGGGAACTCATCAACGCGGCCAGCAGCCCGGCCACGACTATCCCGCGCACTCCCACCGGCAAAACGTGCTTGACCATCAACGGGAATGCCGCCTGGCACTGCTCGGCCACGAGTTGTCCGTCCTCGTAGAGCGTTTCCTGCAACACGGCCGACTTTCCCGTGCTGGCCAGAGCAAAACAGATCATGCCCGGAATGATGAAGAGGAACACCGGCAGCAGCTTCAGAAAGGCTGCAAAAATGCTACCGCGTCGGGCTTCCGTTTCGTTCAGCGCGCCGAGCGTTCGTTGGACGATATACTGGTCGGTACACCAGTACCACAGCCCGATGATCGGGGCACAGAAGAGCATCCCCAGCCAGGGATAGTTGCCGTTGAAGTACCAGGCCATTTCCGTCTCACCCTTGATCAGATCTCCCTTAATTGGCATCCAAGTGCCCGTCATGCCCTCGGGGATCAGCGGCTTCCAGAGGTTGAACATATCGGAGCCGCAGATCTCGCGAAGTTCGCCCCAGCCACCCAGCTCCTTGAGCCCGTAAATGGTCACCAACAGCGAGCCGAAGACCAGCACGACCGTCTGCAGCGCTTCGGTATAGGCGACGGCCCGAAGTCCGCCGAGCACCGTATAAAGGCCCGTCAGAACGATCACCAGGAACGAGCCGATCCAGAAGCTGTCCAGCACCATGAACCCGACGTCCAGTTGCAACTCGGGCAGCAGAGTGCGAAACACGATCCCGCCGGCAAAGATACCCACCGCCACCTTCGTCAGCACGTAGGCCACCAGCGAGATGATCGAGAGCACCCAACGGGAAGTTTGCGAGAAGCGTTTTTCGAGGAACTCGGGCATGGTGTAGACCATCGACCGGGCGTAGAACGGCACCAGCACCCAGCCGAGGATCAGCAGACACCAGGCGTGCAATTCGTAGTGGGCCATGGCCACGCCGTCGGTACAGCCGGAACCGGCCAGCCCGACCAGATGTTCCGAGCCGATGTTCGAGGCGAAGATCGACGCCCCGATCACGAACCAGCCCAGGTTCCGCCCGGCCAGGAAGTAATCGTCGGTCGTATCCTTGTTCTTACGGATCACCCACCAGGCAAGTCCCAGCAAGATCGCAAAGTAACCGCCAATAATGGCCCAATCTAATGGATGCATGATCGTTCCTTCTTGAAATCAGTTTGTAGGGTGGGTCAAGGCACGCAGACCCACGCGGGGAAATCTCTTCTTCGTCATTCGTCATTTCCTAAAACGGCAACCGCGGCGTATACAACCCCGGCACATCTTGCGTGGCATGATACACGTCCATGCCCAGGTAGTTACCGAACGCTTCCCAAAGCACGTTGCCGATATGGGCCGGCGTAATGGCCACATGGTGCGGGAACTGCCGCAAGAGCACGTCGCGGTAGAACCGCTGCAGGTTCGGGATCCGGCACCAGCCGTAGCCGCCGAACGTCACCGCCGGGTTGTCCTCGATCCTGCCCTCGGCGATGGCCGCGTGCCAACCGGCGTCCGGGTCTTGGGTCACGCGGAACATGGTCAGCGGCGACGGCTTGGCCACCATCTCGACCGTGCACTCCGCGTCCTCATAGCGGGCCCCGCCGCTGGCGGCCATGATCTCCTGCACGCCGAGCTTCGGCTTGTCCTTGCTCAGCGAGGCGGGAAACACGCCGCAGTGCCAGAGGTTGGCCAGTTCGTCGTCTTCGTTGTGCAGGTTATTCCAGTCGGCCAACCCGGCCGGCGAACCGCTCCCCAGCATGGCTGCGTGCATCGAGAGCGTGCCCATGATGTCCGACTCGCACGCACTGGGTACGCCTTCGTCACTCAAGCGGCTCATCGTCGCACAACTGCACACGCCGTAGTTGTTCTGAATCGACGTCCAGCACTGAATGCCGAACGCGTCGACCTTGTTCGCCTGCTGCCAGCGACGCAGAAACAGTTCGAATTTCGCACTGCGAACGACCCGATCCGGCTTGACCGCCGAGACATCAGCATACTGGCCGATCGAGTCGACAATGGCCTTCACCTCCTCGTCGGCAATCGCATTGGCCCCGGCAATCGCTTCCGAAAGATCCAGTACGACCGTGGTCGCGCCGAGCCGCTGGAGTTGTTTCTCGTTATAACGGCAGGTCCAAAACGCATCGGGCCGCGTGCCGATCTGGCCGTAACGGGCGTTACGCACGCCGACGACCACGCGGCAGACGCGCTCGAAGAAATCGATGTCCTGGGCAAACGAATCGTCCGAGGGATAGC
>CAYYOX010000456.1:0-5798 GCA_964473065.1 uncultured Planctomycetaceae bacterium
GCCCGAGGGTTACGACCACGTTCTGGCGAACGTAGCTACGACAGTGTGTCACGCAATAGACCCGCGGTACCACCAGCCCCCTCTGTGGTGCAGGCTAAGCATTGAAAACAGCCGCCGTCGACTCCAGGTTGGACTTGGGTGGAGCCGTGAGCCGTTTGACAAGGTGGTCGCGAGCGTCTAGAATCGAAAGTCTGTACCCTTGGGAAAGAGGGCAAACAGAGGCAGGTTTACATTGAGGAGACGCCATGAAAAAAGCAGAAATGAAACCGTACAGGGAACGGCTGCTGGAACTTCGGGTCAGACTGCGGGATGACGTAAACCAAATGGCCGACGCGGCGTTGAAAAAAAATCGCAGCGAGGCCAACGGCGACCTCTCCAGCATGCCGATCCACATGGCCGATATTGGCAGCGACAATTTCGAGCAGGAGTTCACGCTTAGCCTTATGCAGAGCGAAGAGGAAACGCTGGGCCTGGTGGAGTCCGCGTTGGAGCGAATCGAAGAAGGCGCCTACGGACAGTGCGAAGAGTGTGGTGTCAAGATTCCCAAGACCCGGCTAAACGCTATTCCCTATGCCGGTCTTTGTATCAAGTGCGCCTCGCAGCAAGAGCAGGAAAGCTAGGCGTGTTGGCGAGATGGCCTTTTCCCACCGGGGTAAATCGGGGAACTCTAACCATAACCAATTCATATTCCGACCATAAAGGAACAGCCATGGGGGCGGTTCCCGTCAGTCGTTACATTGCATTCTTTTCCATTGCCAGCGCCGGTTGCGCCGCCGATCTGGCAACCAAGGCTTGGATCTTTGGCCGACTGGGACTGCCCAACGGGCAAGTCTGGTGGATTGCCGAAGATGTCTTTGGCTTTCAGACCGGTTTGAACCTAGGGGCATTGTTTGGGATGGGCCAGGGATTCAGTGCCGGGTTCGCCATTCTGTCGGTCATCGCGGGACTGGGTATTCTTGGATGGCTCTTTATTGGCGGCGCCGCGAGAAGTTGGCTGATGACGGTCGCCTTGGGCTGTATTTCTGCGGGAATCCTGGGCAACCTGTACGATCGCCTCGGGCTGCCGGGCTTGACTTGGCCCTACTCCCACCCCGACGGATTGTTCAACGTCGGCGACCCGGTCTATGCGGTGCGCGATTGGATCCTGGTGATGATCGGCAAGTGGCCCTGGCCCACGTTCAACATTGCCGACAGCCTGTTGGTATGTGGCGCCGGCGCGTTGATCTTACACGCGTTTTACAGCGGTTCCGACCGCAAAGGCGATACCGTGGACGACAGAACGTAGTCCATGACCGCTGATCTAGGCAACTGTCACCTTTTTCCTCCGGCGAGATCAACGTTAAGTGGGCGACACTGGATTTGAACCAGTGACTTCTACCGTGTGAGGATAGCGCTCTAACCAGCTGAGCTAGTCGCCCAAGTCTTGGATGCTTCGAAGTGTCCTACCGCGAACAGTTCTCGGACGCAAGGGGTCTTAGTCTTTAACGGTTTCGGCTTTCGGCTCACTGGCGGGCGGCTCGAACTTCGGCGCGGTGGCCTCCTCGCGGTTCTCGCTGCTCGAGGACGACGTGCCGGTCGACGTGGCATGGGTGGCCGAATCGATCTCGCTCTCGATGCCGTGGATACCCTTCTTGAACTCGACAATCCCCTTACCCAGCGAACGCCCTACCTCCGGCAATCGTTTGCCGAACAGCAGCACGGCGATTCCCAGGATGATCATCATCTCCATCGGGCCGGGCATCCCGATGAAACCCAATAGTGTGTATACCGTCATATCCTATTACCTCAAGTTCCGGAAGCGTCAGGCCGACTGGCCCAAGGCGTGGTTCAGTGCCGCCTTATTCCTTGTTCGGGTCCCGCTCCACTTTTCCACTGATCTTTTCGTCCTTGGCGGCCTCTTCGACGTCGTCTTCGATGCCGGCCACGCCCTTCTTGAATTCCACAATGCTCTTACCCAACGAACCCATCACGCTGGGAAGCCGAGTGCCGAACAGCAGCAAGACGACGAACGCGATGATCGCAAACGCGGGCAGCCCTGGCATACGAATGAAGACTAAAACCAAATGCATCGACGAAGCCTTCTGGTGGTTGGCGCCAGTCCACTCGCAAACACCGCAAACCGCGATATCGCCGCGCGACCGCAACAGGTCGTGGAGATCTCGGCGGACGGCGATCCCGTACCGTCCTCCCGTACAATCAATTGTACTGGCCCCCACGGCCATGTCAAACGGTGCGGCAAAGCCCAACGCACTTCAGAATAGTTACCCAACGGCCGTCGCACAAGGGGGCACGTAGTCTACATAGGGGGTTTGCTGTTCGGTTCTTGCTTGCCATTTCCCCCATACAGCGGCAGAAACCGGTAGTAGACCTCCAGGCACAAGGTGGCCAGGGCCGTGCTGTAGATCCGGCCCCCATAGCCACCCCAAACGCTGTCCGGATCCCAGCTTCCCGCCTCGGCACCCGATTGACCCTGGGAACTGACCAGCGTTTTTCGCAAGGCCTCGTTCCATCGCTGCCAATGCTCGCCTTGCAACTGGTACGTGCCCAAAGTGGCATAATACCAGTAGTAATAGTTCGGCTTTCCTTGGCCGGGCAGTTCGCCCAGCAGGTAGTCGCCCGCCTCGTTGCCCGCCGGATGCTCCCGCGGGATGCCGAGAAACTGCCAGCAGACCAGCGCTTCGGCCGTCATGGGACGAGTCACCTGCTCGCCCGGCCGATACGACGCCAGTCCGCCATGGCTGCCGCTTGCCACGGTACGCAGGTAGCGGATCACGTTGTTTCGCGTCTCCACAGGCATGGTCACTCCGGCCAGATCCGCGCTCTTCAGCGCCATCAGTTGCCAGCCGCACTGGCTCGTGTCACCCGGTTCGCCGGGCCGATATCGCCAACCGCCCGAGTTGGGCTCCTGCAGGGCTCGCGTGTAGGCAACCGCCTGACGCACTGCACGCTCGAGCCGTTTGTCGCCGGTCATCGCGTACGATTCGCTCAGGGCGAACGCCGCCATGGCATGGCAGTACATCCGCGCAAACGAAGTCGCCTCGCCCGCGAGATTGCCGTCGGCGGCCTGCGTTCTCAGCAGGTACTCTAGTCCGCGTCGAACCGGCTCTCGATATTGACCTTCCTTGTGCGTATGTCCGGAAGCGAGGAAGGCCAACAGGGTCAAGCCTGTCATGCCGGAGTCGGCTTCCATGCCTGCGCTGCGCCGATTGCGTCCGGCGATGAACATTTCGCGCCCCCCGCCGTGACCGGCGGCGTCCCAACGGCCGTCGAGGCTCTGATTGTTCGCCAACCACTTCAAGGCGGCTTCCACAGCGGCCTCGGTCGCCTCGGTAGCGCCTTGACGCTCGGCAATCTTGGCCCGGTCGGGCGCCACTCGCAACGAATAGATATTGGGCACGGAACGCGCGATCTCGGCGTCCGTGCGACTGGGCATTTGTGGTATGGGCACCAGTTTCGTCTTGGCCGCCAGCGAAGCCGAGGGCGGCTGATCGCCCGGTTGTTCGATGCCGCCGGATGCCGTCGAACTTGGGTCGCTGGCCGCGTCGTCGGCCCGGGCGGTCGGTGCGGCCGGGTTTGAGCGTTTCGGATGCGATTGCAGGTCGACCAGGTCGGAGAGCGCATCGGCCGGATCGGGCGTGGTCACTTCCGACGCCAACTTCGGCAAGGGGCTCTGCTGCAACAAGGCCGAAGGAATGCCCGCGCCGGGTGCTCGGTTGGGACGCTGGGCCGTTTCTTCTTCGGCAACGACTCGCCCGGGCGCTACGGGCAGCGGCAAGGTTTGATTCGATGTTTGACGTCGCTGGGCCGGCGGCACGTCGATCGCCTCGGCCGACTTGCCCGGCAAGGATGGCGTCTTCTGATCCTCGGCCGGCAGCGGTTCCGTCTCGGGCGGTGAAGGGCCGTCCAAGGCCAGGTGATCCAAGGAGAGATCGGGAGGCAAATGCGAGACGGTCTCGCGATTCTGTCGGGTTGGCTCGGGCAACTGCTCGGGCTCGGGCCGCTGGGGATCGGTCAGATCGGGGTCTGCAACCTGTTCCATGGGGAACTCTTCCCACGGCTGTAGATCCGATAGCGGATCCTCTTCGCCGGCCGCTTCTCTTTCCGTACCCTCGACAAATACCACGCGAACCGACGGCTCTTCCGCCAGCCCGCTGTCGGAGACGATCTGTACGGTGGTCGCGTATCCGGCCAGCAGGAGATGGGCCAGCATAGACAAGACGATACATTTCCGCAGCGGCTTGGACTGGCCCCAACGGGTGTGCAAGAGGACAATCAGCGTGACGGTCAACACGGCCAGCCCGGCCCAGAGCAGGCCGATCACCAGCTCGGTGCTGGTCAAGAACTCCATCAACCGGTCGAGTCGAAAACCACCCATCGTTTACTGCTTTCGGCGGATCAATCGGACCGAGATCCCCAGTTCTCGAATTCCCGCCGCTCGGCAGGCACTGAGCACGGAGGCCACCCCTTGAAATTCGCCCTTGGCATCGCCGCGGACCAGCACGCCTAAGTCGCTGTACTGGCTTTGTGCCGCAGCCAGCCGAGTTCTAAGCTCCTCGAGCGTAACCGGTTGGCGGTCAAGCATGATCGTGCCGTCGCGATAGACGTTGACGATCTTGCGTTCCGGGGCCGCCGTCAAGGCCGCATGACTGGCCACCTCGGGAACCTTCAGGCCGATCTTTCGTTCCAACTCCGTGAACTTCGTACCCACCATGAAGAAGATGATCAACAGAAACACGATGTCGATCATCGGCGTCAAGTTCAGCGTAGGCTGTTCGTCGATATGAGTTTTAAGTGGCATGGTATTGTAGTGCCGCTTGCGGCTTTGCAGGGTCCTTCAATAACTGGTCGCTAAAGCGACCAGCCCCTAAGTTCTTTTGTAACTGCGTACTGTTTATGCGACCGATTCCTGGCGCGAACGTCGGGTCTTGGCTGCTTTTTTCGTGTCGGCTCCCTCTTCGGCGGCGATTACGTTGACCACTTGCTGGCCCAACGCGTCGATGTCGATAATCAGCTTGTCTACCCGGCCGACGAAGAACAGATAGAAGATCAGGGCGGGAATGGCTACGGTCAGCCCGGCGGCCGTGGTCAACAAGGCCTCGCCAATTCCCTTGGCCAATAGCTCGGGTCGACCCAAGGCGTCGGCCGTGGCGATGTTGTTGAACGCGCGAATCATCCCCACCACGGTTCCCAGTAACCCCAGCAGCGGAGTCACGGTGGCCACGCCGTTGAGCACGCGCAAGTAGCGACGCAGGCCGTTGGTAATTCGCTCGCCGCTATCGATGATGGCCTGCTCGACCTCCACGCCGGGACGGCCCCACTTGCGAACGGCGCCGGCAAAGACCTCAGCCACCGGGCTGCCGTTCTCCTCGCAGAGTGTCAGGGCGCCTTGGCGATCCAACTCGCCGTCCTCTAGTTGTTTCACGAACCGGCGGACGAACGGCCGCGGGATGACCCGACCACGACGCAAGCTGATCGCCCGTTCGAAAACGAATATCAACAGAACGAAGGAGCAGACGCCGATCGGCCACATCAACGGGCCGCCGTCCTTGAGAATGCTCAGCAGGTCATTCGTGGAGATAGGCTCCTCCTCGGCGATCGGGTCGGCCTTGTCACCCGCCTCGGATTCGACCGTCGGCACGGGACTCTCGGCCGGAGGCTCTTGAGCAATCACCAGGCCGCAACAGATCAATACGCCGGTCAGGCCCAGCCAAGCGGTATTCTTCATTTTGCACCACTCCAACAACGGGACCGACGGCCCGTCCGGGTTACGCGTCGCCCGCCCGACGTGGTCGTGCGAC
>CAYYOX010000457.1:0-5789 GCA_964473065.1 uncultured Planctomycetaceae bacterium
AAACGTCGGTCAACAGCGTTGCTACGCCGATTTTCGGGCCGTCCAGATCGACCGTGGGATTTCCGTTGATCGTGGAATCGGGAATCGTATCGGTGTAAGTGGTGGTCGTATCGATATCATTGATCGTGGCGACCAAGTGGAAGGAACGGTCATCGCTGCCAAGGTTCCGGTAGATCCGCCGTTCGGTCCACAGGTCCGGATTTCCGGCCGATTCGGTGGGTAGGCTGGCGAGCTTGATGCTCCCGCCGCTGCCCGCATCGATCTGTTGGATCATTGCGGAGGGTCGGCTCTCACGAGCCCCGTTGGCAAAGGTCACGTAGTAGCTATAGGCGAAGTTCCTCAGCGTGTTCGTGTTGTACGCCCCGCCGTCGGCAAGCCCGTCGTCCCTGAACGTCGTGACTCCCGCCGCACCTTCGCCGATGTACTTGTAGTCGTCTCCATCGGTGGAGCGGTAGATGCGGAAATGGGAATACCCGGCCGTAGCCGGGTCGGGTAAATCGGCCAAGTCGACGGTCTGATTGCCGCCGGTCGGCGTGATCGGCGTCCCGATCTCGGCAGAGAGCACGCTTTCCTGGGTGGGATCCGTCGCGTAAGGCGCGTCGGCAAAGGCAATCCTGTAGTCGTACGTGCTCACCGTGCTTAACGTGCCGCCGGCCGCGAGCGTGGCAGTCGAAGCCCACACGGTCGGTTGGTGCGTCATCGCGGCCGTCGTCGTGTCGGCCGGAAAGGAATACTGCCCGTCGCCGAGAATGCGGGATTGAATAATCTCGGCCGTGTCGGCCAGATCGCCGGTTGGCGAAAGCGTTCCTTGCAGGTAAACGTTTTCGGTGGGCACGGAAATCCGCAGATCCGACGTCGGGAGTTGCAACGGGATCAGTTGGTCGGTCTGGATCTGGAACTGCTCGTCGATCCCGTAGCCTAACAGCCGATTGCCGGCGGGTGTGACCAATTGATTCTCATCGTCGAGTTCGAACTGCCCGGCCCGAGTGTAAACCGGCTGCCCGGTCGAGTCTTCGACCATGAAGAATCCCCTGCCCTGGATTGCCAACTCCAAGGAGTCGGGAATGATAGCGAGATCTCCTAGCTCGAAATCGGCGCCGATCTCGGCGGAGATCTCGACGGAGATCGCGTCCGGCGGCGCAAGAAGCGGGCCGGCCGCGTCAAGCAGCCGACGGTCTTCAAGCGGCTCGAACCGGAGCATCGAACTAGTTGGGGATTTGCGGGCCTTGTGGCGGCCGAGCGAGTTTCGAAACAGAAGTGCCATGAGTTCACCTTTCAGTCATGCGGGCTTGTGGAGAAGCGACCAAAGAAAGCACGACGGGGAGATTACCATGTCCCCCGATCTGCCGATAGGCCAATTGGCCGAAAGGGGGCGCAACTGCTTGACATACCCCGGGACACCTGGTATCAAGTACCCAAAGCAATCGCCCTCGACCGAGTTCACCCTTTCAACAGGAGCCGAAGTATGAGACACAAACTGGTGCGTTCTACGATCCGGGCGGCCTTGGCCGTCGTTCTGGTTTCGATCACGCTGACTCAAGCCCGCTCAGAAGCTCTGCCGCAGGCGAAGCCCCAGCAGGCGGGCCTCTGTGCCGAAACGCTCGCCCATGTCGATACGGCCATGAAAGCGTTTGTCGATAAGGAAGCGATCGCCGGCGGAGTGGTGATGGTGTTGCGGCGCGGGAAGGTCGTCAAGTGCGACGCCTATGGGAAGGCCGACGGCGAGAAGCCCATGCAGACCGACACCATCGTTCGTATCTACTCGATGACCAAACCGATCACCAGCACGGCCGCGATGATGCTCTGCGAGGAGGGGAAGCTCGAATTGGACGACCCGGTCTGCAAGTACCTGCCAGAGTTTGCCGACCTGAAAGTGCTCGCCAACCCGGGTGCGAAAGAGACCGACGTGGTCGAAGCCAAGCGGGCGATGAGCGTGCGCGACCTGCTGCGGCACACCTCCGGCTTGACCTATGGAGCATGGGGTAATTCGGCCGTGCATCAGGCCTATCGACGCGACAAAGTGCTCGATTGGAAGACCGACGACCTGGCCGACATGGTCGAAAAACTCGGCAAGATCCCCCTGCTACACCAGCCGGGAACCGTCTGGCACTACGGCGTCTCGACCGATGTGCTCGGCCGACTGGTCGAGGTCGTCTCGGGCCAATCGCTCGATGTGTTCTTCAGCGAGCGGATCTTTAAGCCGTTGGAGATGAACGATACGGCATTCTACGTGCCGGACGACAAGAGGGACCGGTTCGCGGCCACGTTTGGTCCCGACGCGGACGGCGGAATCAAGGTTGTCGACTCGCCGCTAGTCGGGCGATACAACAAGGGCCTGAAATTGCTCTCCGGCGGCGGGGGACTCGTCTCCACGGCCAGCGACTACATGCGATTCTGTCGAATGCTGCTGGACAAGGGCCAACTCGATGACGGTCGACGGTTACTAAAGACCGAAACGGTCGAGCTGATGACCCAAAACCATTTGCCCCAGGGCGTCCTGCAGCGGCCAGGCGTCGGCTTCGGGCTAGGATTCGCCGTGCGCTTCGAGCCGACCGACGACGAAGCCGGTTCGCCCGCGGGCGAGTATGGCTGGGGCGGCGCGGCCAGCACCCACTTCTGGATCTCGCCCAGCGACGAGCTCGTCGTGGTCGCCCTAACCCAATACATGCCCTACTCCGACCGAGTCGAACGAGCCATCAAGCCGATCATCTACAAGGCACTTGTCGACTGAATGGTCCCGTACGATTTTCGGAATATGTAGGGTGGGTCGAGGAACGAAGACCCACGCGAGGTGTCTTGTGCCGTTTCTTGACGCGTGGGTCTTCGTTCCTCGACCCACCCTACAAGCCTTCCCCGAATCAAAAAATGCTCCTTACCGATCAACCACCACGACGCGCACGTCGCAGACGTTGGTGTGGGTGGGGCCGGTTATGATCAGGCCGTCTAGCGGGCGGAAGAAGTTGTAGGCGTCGTTGCGCGTTAGGTAGTCGGCCGGGTCGAGGTTTTGCGACTTGGCGGCCGCAAGGAGCGTCTCGTCCAGCAGCGCGCCGGCCGCGTCGGTCGGGCCGTCTTCGCCGTCCGTGCCGCCGGCAAGGATCGCCATGCCGCGGGCCCCGTCGTCGGTTAGGTCTTGTAGGGCCGCGAGAATCAATTGCTGGTTGCGCCCGCCGCGCCCGCGCCGCGATTCGTCGATCAGGCTGACGACCGGCTCGCCGCCGGTGATCAGGCAGTCCGGGCCCGGCTCAGCACGCATCTTCAGAGCCATGGCGGCCAGGTGTTGGCCGATCGGTTCGGCGGCACCTTCCGACTTCTCGGCACAGACCATCGCGTGCGAGTAGCCCAACGACTCGGCCTTGATGCCGGCCGCGTCGACGGCCGTGGCGTTGTTGCCGATGATCAGATTGGTCACCCGACAGGTCGGCGCGGCCGGTTGCTCTTGCTGTTTGGCCTCCAGGTAGTCGAACACGCGGGTCGAGATCTCGCTGTTTCTGGCGGCAAAATCGTTCAGCACGCCCAAGGCGGCCTGCGGCGTGGACGAGTCCTCGACGGTCGGGCCCGAGGCGATTACGTCCAACGGATCGCCCAGCACGTCGGAGATAATCAGCGAGACCAACCGCCCGGCCGGACACGCCCGCATCAGCCCGCCGCCCTTGATCGCACTGAGCTGCTTGCGGACCGTGTTGAGTTGTTCGATATTGGCCCCGGCCGCGCTGAGAAATTTGGTCACTGCCAGCTTGTCGTCGAGCGTGATGCCCTCGACAGGCGCCGGCATCAGGGCCGACCCGCCGCCGGAGATCAGGCACAGGCACAAGTCGTCCGGGCCCAAGGCTTCGACCAGCCGCAGGATGTGTTGCGAACCCTCGGCGCCCTCGGGCCGCGGCTCGTTCACCCCGGCCGGTCGGGCCGGGTGCAGCTTGATCCGTTTGAGCTCACGAACACAATCGGCCGGCACATTGACCCACCCGTCAAGCTGCTTCTCTTGCATCAGCGCTTCGCCGAGCACATTTTCCACCGCGGCCGCCATCCCAGCCCCGGCCTTACCGGCGCCGACGACCACGATCCGACCGATTGAGTCGAGCGAGAGTTCCTCCTCGCCGACGATCAGCGTGCGACCTTCGACCTTTAGTGCATCGGCGACCAGTTTTTCAGACCGCACCGCATCGACCCCCGCCTGCCAAATGGCCAGGGCGTCGCGACGGAGTTGTTCGGGGGAACGTGTCATGGGGCTATCTCCCAAAAGGATCCCACCGACGCAGTCGGTGGGCTTTTTCTTCTCACTATCCACTAACCACTGCTTACTACTCACTCATCGCTCTCAAAATGCCGAGCCACTCGTGCTCTTCCTTGACGATCGACTCGCTGAAGTTGTTCTTTGCGTCGGAGCGTAGCAGGAGCCCGGCCATGAAGGCTTCTCGGCCGATTTTGAACCGGCCGGCGATCGAGCACCAGGGGGTGCCCTTGCCGCGGTCGCCGGGGAGTTGTACGTGGGAGAAGAACGTGCGGGCGAACCCCTCGCTGCTAAGCTGCGGCGGCCAGCGACGGATCAACGGCTTGTGCGTGAGCAGCACATCGGATAGGCCCGGCAGGATGTGGTCTACGAAGTCGGGCAACTGGTCGATCGGCGGCAGCTCGCGCACGCGACCGGTCGGGGCCAATACGAGTACTGCCAGCCGGACCGGCACGTTGTAGTGTTCCAATGTCGGTAGCTGGGCCGACGGTCCCTCGGCTGGCAACGCGCCCACGTCGACGGCCAGGTCGGGCACGTGCGTCTGGGCGACCCCTTTCTTGCGACGGAACATTCGACGCAGCACGAGCAACACGATCACCGCGACCAGGGCGAGGACCGCGTACTTGATCAGATCGGCCGACAAGGAGCCGGCGGCCTCCTGGGCCCGCTGGAGCAGTCCGTCGGTTTCGTCGTACATGGCCGGGCCTTGGGTTTGTTGGGGTGGATCGCTGATTACACTGCCGAAAAACGGGCAGCAAGCGGCCCCGCTAAACGACAAACGCATGCTCAGTTGTGTTTGGGTCGCATCCAGAGGATGGCGCTGCCGAACCAGCCGATGGTTCCAATTAGGATACCGGCCTGGCTGGTCTGCTGCGAGCCGATCCCCATCGCATGGAGCGTCGGGGCGACGAACAATACGGCCAGGGCCGCTACGGAAATCAGCATCAATATGTATTTCATGCTTGTCCCTCTTCGGCGGTTAGTTTCTTTTGCATCATTTTACTGGCAACCAGATAGATCACGCCCGAGAGGATCCAGCCGGGAGCGCACAGGAAAACCTCTTCGATGCCCGCATAGTACCACAGGGCCACGCACATCACCAACGAGAGCACCCAAGCCAGCACGGGCGGCCAGTGCAATCGGCGGCCGGACCGCTCGGCGTAGAATTCGACCATCCCCAGCTTCTTCATCAGGTAGTGATCGGCGAAAATCACCGCACCCATCGGCATCAGAATCAGGCCGTAAAGCATGACCACGCCGAGGAACCGATTGCACAGGCCGGGGAAGATGGCGATGGAACAGGCCACGGCGCCGGCGACCAGCGTAACCTTCACGCGCGACCAACTTGGGCGGATCGCTTGAAACGCCAGGCCGGCCCGATAGATCACCGGATTGGCCGTGGTCCAACCGGCGACCAGCACCAACAGGATGCCCGAGAAGCCGGCCACGCGATACGCCATCGGCCCGGGCACAACGCTGGTGTTGGTCGGGTCGTGTTTCAGTTGCACGGCATAGAGCAACCCGGCCGTAATCCAGGCGATGTAGTGA
Source organism: uncultured Planctomycetaceae bacterium (assembly GCA_964473065.1). Taxonomy (GTDB): domain Bacteria; phylum Planctomycetota; class Planctomycetia; order Pirellulales; family Thermoguttaceae; genus CAYYOX01. The sequence goes on from CAYYOX010000457.1 coordinate 5,777, forward strand.
CCCAGGTACATGC
>CAYYOX010000458.1:0-5773 GCA_964473065.1 uncultured Planctomycetaceae bacterium
CTCCAATTCGGCCAGTTTCATAGCCGCCGCCATGCCCGCCAATCCGCCGCCGATAATCATCACCCGAGGTTTGGCCATGGTTGTGATTCCGATTGTTTCTATAAGGCGGTAATCGTCTGAACGGCCCAAAGGGCGCCGAGTCCGACGATTAGCAAGATCAAGCCGAACGCGGCGCAGGGCAAGTTGGCCTTGCGCTGGGCTTGGGGACTGGTCCAAACGCCCCAGGTGATGCCCATGGTCCACAGGCCGTTGGCCAAGTGGTAGACCGCCACGATGTAGTGCTCGTCCACCTCGGCCGGCGAGAGATTGATATGGATGATCTGCCGGTCCTTGTGGGGGTTCCAAGGGTGCGGGTGATACTCGACCAGATCATAGCCCACGCACAGGATCACGTCGGCCCGATCGAAACCGCAGTTGATATAGTCGCGAGATTGCAGACCGATCGTTCCCATGCACAGCGGATGCGAGGAGGGGATCGCGCCTTTGGCCATGAACGTGGTGGCCACGGGAATCTTCAGCTTCTCGGCAAACGCAACCAGTTTGTCACACGCCCGGGCGCGCACCACGCCGTTGCCGGCCATAATCATGGGGTATTGGGCCTCGGAGATCATCCGGGCGGCTTGGCGGATCTTGTCCGGACCGGGAACCGGCGGCGCGGCTCGTTGCACCTTCAGCGGCTGCTTGTCCACGATAGGAAGCCTGGCGATGTTCTCGGGAAAATCGATGAAGCTGGCGCCCGGCTTCTCGGCCTCGGCCTGCTTGAAGGCCTTGCGAATGACCTCGGGAATCGTCTCCGGCTGGATGATCTGCGTGCAGTATTTCGAGATGGGCCGAAACAGATTCACCAGATCGAGGTGCTGGTGGCTCTCCTTGTGCAACCGCGTAGTGGCGGCCTGGCCGGAGATGGCTACCAACGGGGCATGGTCCATGTTCGCGTCGGCCACGCCCGTGACCAGATTCGTGGCGCCCGGGCCCAAGGTGGCCAGGCAAACGCCCGCCCGGCCGGTCAAACGCCCGTGGACGTCGGCCATAAAGGCGGCCGCCTGCTCGTGTCGGGTGGTGATGAAGCGGATTTTGCTATCCAGCAGAGCGTCCATCACATCGACGTTCTCTTCGCCCGGCACGCCGAAAATGTACTTCACGCCCTCGTTCTCCAAACAACGGACAAACAGTTCGGCTGCATTCATGGGATCAATATCGCGCTGGGTTGGTGGGAAAGACGGTCCGCGGTTCCTCTTCTCTTTGGATCGAAACAAGGCGGCTTCAACGTTGAATCTTTCGCCAAAAAGGCCCCTGTGTCAAGCACCCGCCTCGAAGTGCCGGGTTTGATCGGTTGTATCTATAGCCGGCCGATGGCATGCGATAAATAGGGATTTCCCCGACCTTTGCCGGCCCGAAGCCGGCGTCTTGCGGAAAGGATCCTAGCCGGCGGAGTGGCAGGGTGGGTAACCTAGGAAGGCTGGTGGGCTTTTTGTTCTTCGCCGGAGGCCGGCTCGCCGATACAAAAAAGAGGGAAACCGTGAGGCGATCGACCCAATGAACGAACATAGGCGAAAACTTGGCGAGGTCCGTCGGGCCTTGCAGCGACAGGTCGGCGAGTTGCAGGAAACGCTGCAATGGGCCGAAAAGATGCTCCGCGAATGCGAACTCCGCGAGTTGATCGGCGTGCCCAAGGGCATTACCCTGGTCGACCCCTACGTCGAATCGCACGGCGGACTCGACCGCCACGCCATGCTGGAGGGCCAATTCGGCACGCTGCTGGAGATGCGACGCACCAAGTGCGTGGTCGATTTCGGCAAGCTCGGGGCCTACGAAACGTACGTCTCCTACGTACGACCGGCAGCGTGAGAATCGACAGCCAACCGTTTAGCAGCCGCCGGGACGGCGGCTCTCCGTTTAGCAGTCGCCGGGACGGCGGCTCTTCTGGCAAAGCGTTTCTACGCGTTAAGTCGCCGTGCCGGCGACTGCTAAACGGGGAAGGCCGGCCCTACTTGCGAAACTTCTTCAGCGGCTCGACCAGCTCGCTCAACGCGGCGGCCAATACGCTGCCGTCGGACGCCCGGCCAATGAACGTGAAACCGTCGGCCACGGTCTTCTCGGGCACTTCGATGTCCAGCAGGATAATGCCCGGTACCTTGCCTGCCTTGCGACAGGCCGAAATGATCTTCTCGACCGCCGCGCGGTACTTCGGGTGGTCGAACTGCTTCATAATGCCCAGCCCGACGGTCAGATCCAAGGGACCGATGAACAGCACGTCGACGCCGTCGACGGCCGCGATCTCGTCGGCATTCTCGACCGCCTGCTCGGTCTCGATCTGTACCAGGGTGAGCAGTTCGTCGTTGGCCGTGGCGAAATAGTCCTTGAAATCGCGCCCGAAGTCGGCCGGCCGCGTGAAGGGCGTCACTCCGCGAATGCCTTGCGGCGGATACCGCATGGCCTGGACAAACCGCTGGGCATCCTCGGCCGTATTGACCATCGGCGACATAATGCCCGCTGGCCCCAGGTCCAACGCCCGTTTGATCAGCACCGGATCGTTCTGCGCCACCCGAACAATGGGCGACGCCGGCGTGCCGGAGATCGCCTGCAACTGGAAGAGCAGACTATCGTTAGCCCCCATGCCATGTTCCATATCGAGCACGACCCAGTCGAAGCCCGAGTTGCCGGCAATTTCCGCCGTAAGGCTAGAGCCCAGCACCAGCCAGGTGCCGACGAGGATTTCACCGTCAAGTGCCCGATGCCGAATGGAGTTGATGCCCATGGGATGTCCTTTGAGAGTGGGGGGTGTTTTTTGGAAGCTGGTAATGATGAGAATACATTTCGAATCGCCCGTCAAGGTCTCCCCGGGGGCCTTCAGGCTCCTTCCCGCCGCAGCAGCGTAGGGTGGGCGCCGCCGATCGATATCTCAACAACTACACAACTGCCGGCTGAAGTCGGCAGCCCCCGGCAGAGGCGCTGGTATCAATCGGTGATGATACTCAATTCCGCCACGGCCGTATAGTTGTCGGCGCCGAATCCCCTCTTGGATACGAAACGGAGGTAACGGCCTTTTGGGCCCGTGTCGGAATAGACGTTGCCGGAGTAGCTGCCTAGGTCGAAGATCACCTTCTTCAGGCTGCTGTCTTGGGCGAAGGCGCCTTCGGCGGTCGGTTTGCCCCAGTGGTCCTTGTCGTTGCTTAGGTAGAACTGATACTCGGCAATCCGGCCGTTGGGGTTTCCGTCCTGGCGGGTCAAATACGTAAAACCCTTGATCGCCGTCTCCCTGCCGAGATCGATCACGATTTCATGCGGATGCTTCTCGATCTCGGGCGCCCAGCGCGTATGCCAAAACGTCTTGGGATTGTTGTCCAAGGCCGCTTCGGCCGGATAACCGGGATGGGCACTGTTGACATGCAGTACCTTCGCGTCGGTCATGGGCGTGGTTTCATTGAAAAGACTCGCAAACCGCGCAAAGTCCACGGTCGCCCGGGGTGCGAACGCGGCGGACTGCATATACGTGATCAGACTATGCCGCAACTGCCGGGCCTGCGGACGCGTGGCGAGGTCCTCGGCCAGATCGACCGAAGCGACGATCATTTTCGCGCGGCCTACGTTCAACTCGAACACGACGGCAAGCCGATGGTTGCGAGAGAAGTTGTCGACGATCTGAACTATCGGTTCAACTTCCGCGGGCAGGCTGCCCAGATTCATCACGACCGAATTGATGTTCAGGTCCCACCACTGCCAGTCGGAGTGATAATCGGTCGGGAACCGCGCAAGCGCCGGGTGCTTAGGATCGCAGAGGATGCCCATCGTGCCCGGCTGACCGGTGAAATGGACCGGGCTCCAGAAGACGGGCGTATAGCGGCCCGGGATCTTGTCTTTGATCAACGACCGATTGGGCAAGAACAGGATCTTCTTGCCCTCTTCGATCGCACCGAGCACTTGCTCGTTGAGCGAACTGGCAACGACAATGTCGTCCGGGACGGGCGTTTGAAGTTTCGCCGGATAGACCCAAATGTTCCAGTCGTTGGCCGCGTCCGTATCCTGGATCCTTACTTCGAGATTCAGCCGCCCGGCGTTCGTGATGCGGTCCAAGGCGACACGAACGCTACCCAGCTTGATGCCGCCTCCCAGCGGGATGTCGCGCGGGGTGAACTTGCCGGCGGCCAGTTCGTTGCCTTGACTATCCGCGAGCGTCCAGACAGATTGGGCCTGTTGCAACGGTTTCGGACCGAAGTGGGCGACCTCCACCTCGGCTTCGAACGTCTCGTTGTTCTGATAAACGCGTTTCGCCATGCGGGCAAGCGGCACGGTCGGGCTGCAGAAGCGGCGGAAACCCTCGGGCGTGATCAGCCCTTTGGAGTCCCAGAAGGGGTCGAGCACTCCGATCAGTGCCGTGCCTTGGCCGGGGAAATCGTGCAGGTCGAGCAACTGGAAGCCGGTTGTGCCTTTGGTGCGCAGGGCCAGCTCGATCTCGGCCTTGTAGAGTCCCACCGCGAATTGGCCGGTCGATCGAGTGAAATCGGGCGCCTGCCGGAGCAGACCCTTTTCGGCCAGGTCTTGCTTGATCGCCATCAGATTCAACGGCTTCAACACGCCCGTGTACTTGACGATCTCCTCCATGTTCGGATACACGGTAGCCTGGCCGATTTCGTGGGTAACCAGCGGGACTTCGAGGCCTTCCATGGCATGTTGGTAGTCGTAGTCGGTCGAGGGCCGGTTGTCGTTGACGTATCCCTGCCCGCGGACCCATCCCTTCTTGGTCGCCTGGGTGATGAAGAAATCGTCACCCTCCTCGGGCCATTGACCGTGCGGCCACTGGAACGTGTAGGTTGTAGAAGTATACAAGTGCCGGTTGTCTCTTGCCCTAAGATCCGCAACCAAGGCGTGCAGAAAGTCGAAGTCGCCGTGGATCTCGTTGCCCATCGACATCAGGCAGAACGACGGATGGTTGCCGTAGTGCCGCAGCATCCGATAGCCTTCCTCGGTGATGAACCGGTCCCGCGCGGGATCCTGGCCCGCGTTGTCGATCCAGATGGGCAACTCGACCTGGAAGTAGAAACCGGCCTGATCCGCCGCCTCGAAAGCCGCGTCCGGCGGGCACCACGAATGGAATCGCAGATGGTTCAGCCCGTGCGACTTGGCAATCAAAATGATTCGCAGCCACGCTTGGACGTCCATCGGCGGGTGACCGGTCAACGGGAAAATGGCACATTCGAGCGTTCCCCTTAGGAACACTTTTCGATCGTTGATCGTGAAGACCGTCCCGTCGGCCTTGAACTCTCGCATCCCGAAACGAACCGTCTTGCGGTCTTCGAACTCCTTGCCGTTGCACGCGACTTCAAGATCGTACAGGGCCGGCAAGAATTCATCCCAGGTAAGATACTCGCCCATGGGCAGGTCGATCGTGATCGTTTCTTCCGTGGCGTTGATCGTGAAATCAACCTCCCGCCTGTCAGTCGTATGGCTTCGGGAAGCGTTGGAACTCTTGGCCCGCAAGGCAAGCTTGCCGCGGGCAGGTTGGCCGAGGCGATTCTTTAAGGTCACCTGGACCTTGGCCGACCGATTGGCAAGGTCCGGATAGACCTGCACCTCGTCGACGTAGACGCGGTCGGTTGCCTGCAGAGAAATCTCTCCGATCACGCCGTTCCAGATGGTCTGGGTTTCGTCCGTGTAGGCATGCGCCAAGGAGTAGTCGAGGTCGTTCTTCGTGCCGACGTTGTACTTGTCGGAATTGGCGATGACGATCGTCAGCGTATTTTCGCCGGACGTGGCCCACTCGGCGATATCGTGG
>CAYYOX010000459.1:0-5739 GCA_964473065.1 uncultured Planctomycetaceae bacterium
CCCTTTGGGAGAGGGTTAGGTTTAAGGTTTGTGTGTTTTTTCTAAAAGCCCTCACCCCCGGCCCCTCTCCCAAAGGGAGAGGGGGAGATTGAATTGGTCCGCTCTCCCAAAGGGAGAGGGGAGAATGTTAGCCCGAGTATACGATGGATCCTGACGCGCTGGAAGTTCTCTACGAAGACAATCACTTGCTGGCGGTGGTTAAGCCGGCCGGTTTGGCTACCATGGGCACGCCGCCCGGCAAGCAGACCCTGTTGTCGTTGGCCCGGGAGTATGTCAAGCGGCGATACGACAAGCCGGGAAACGTCTACCTGGGCGTAATGAGCCGTCTGGACGCCCCGACGACCGGCGTGGTGCTGTTGGCCCGCACGTCGAAGGCGGCCCGACGGTTGACTGAGCAGTTTCGCTCGCGATCGGTCGAGAAGCTCTACTGGGCATTGGTCGAGGGCCACATTCAGCCGAAGCGGGGCAATTGTGAGGATTGGGTAGGCCAGGACGAGCGTCACCGGCGAATGCACATTGTTGGCCCAACCATCCCCGGTGCGAAGCAGGCCCGGCTCGCCTATCGGCGTTTGCAGGTCATCGCCGAGGATTCGCTGCTGGAAGTCGAGTTGGAGACGGGCCGCAAACACCAGATTCGGCTGCAACTCTCGGATCGCGGCTATCCCATTCTGGGGGATCGGAAGTATGGCAGCGTGCGTCGTTGGCCGCTGGGGATCGCCCTGCACGCACGGCGTCTGGTGGTTCAGCACCCGGTTCGAGACGAGCGACTGGAGCTGCTGGCCCCGCTGCCGGACGTCTGGCGGAGTTTCGGCGTGGTGCAGTGATGCCGGTTAGGCGTATGAAAACGGGCTAACTCCGGGAACCAACATGGTAGAATTGTTAAGGTGCCCACGGGGGCCCCAAGACTGTCCTTTCAACCGAGGAGAAGGGCCTTGCTAAGGGTCCTTGGATGCCGGTGAGTTCGTCGGACCGAACCACGTTCGAGCGTTGCGTTCTTGCCAGCGGGTTGCTGAGTGCGGCCGAGTTGGAAGAGGCGCGTCTGGCGGTCGGCTGGTCGGCCAGCGATGAACCGGATTCCGACACGCCGCCTACCGATCAGCAATTGGCCGATCGTCTGGTAGAGATGGGGCAACTAAACGCCTGGCAGGCATCGCAATTGCTGGAAGGTCGGACCAAGTTCAATCTGGGCCCCTATTCGATCGTCGATTCGATCGGCCAGGGCGGCATGGGGCAAGTGTTCAAGGCCGAGCACAGCGTGATGGGACGCACGGTGGCCGTCAAGGTATTGCCGTTGAGCAAGACGACTCCCGATGCGGTTGCCAACTTCACGCACGAGATCCGCGCTCTGGCCCGATTGGATCATCGGCGGTTGGTCCGCGCGTTGGATGCGGGCCACGACGGGAATGTCTACTATCTGGTCACGGAGTTCGTTCCCGGCAGCGATTTGCGCAAGCTGGTCCGGCGCGACGGCCCCCTGGATATGCGAACCGGCGCCAACATCGTTTTCCAAGTGGCCGAGGGTCTGCGACATGCGCACGAAAAGGGGACCATCCACCGCGATGTGAAGCCGGCGAACGTGCTGGTAACTCCCGACGGCGAAGCGAAGTTGTCTGATCTGGGATTGGCCGGTCCGTTGGAAGGCGACGCCGAAAGCGACCCGCGGTTTGGGAAGATCGTGGGGACGGCCGATTTCATTTCCCCCGACCATATCAAGTCGCCTTGGGATCCGACGCCGGCCTGGGATATCTACTCGCTCGGTTGCACGTTGTACTATGCGGTGACCGGCAAGGTTCCTTTTCCCGGCGGCACGACGGCCGACAAGGCCCATGCCCATCGCCAATTGCGGCCGCTGGACCCGCGGCGATTGAACACGGGGTTGAGCGACGAGTTTGTAGAGATGATGTCCGAGATGATGGCGAAGAACCCGGTCGAACGGATCCCTTCGGCGATCGCGGTCATGGAACGTTTGGCCCCATGGGTCGACCCGGCGCTGTCGGCAGCCGCTGCCGCGCCTCAGCCTCCTCGTCGGCCCGGTCCGTTGGTGGTTCCTCCGCCGATTGTTTTTCCGTCGGGGCAAACGTCCGAAGGGTCGTTTCCCGCCGAGCCGCCGATCCAAGCCCACCAGTTACGCGATACGCAGCCCGATTTCCCGGATCTACGACTCGAACCATCCGCGGATGATGTCGCCTTGGCTCCCGCGTCGGCTGGATCGGGAAGTTGGGCCAATTCGGCGGATTCCCCGAGCGTGCAAGCCGAGGCAGAAATCCGCGGGCCAAGATTCTCGATCGTTCGACCGTTGGTGGTATTCGTCGGGTTGCCGTTGGTTTTGGTGGGGGTTCTGGCTCTGCTGTTATGGCTTGCGCAGTGAGTGATTTCGGGATTCATTCGTTTAGCCGCCGACGGTACGTCGGTGTGGGGCGGCGGGTTTCTCTCATCGCCGTGCCGGCGACGGCTAAACATTATTTCATCGCCGTGCCGGCGACGGCTAAACGGATGCTGGAAGTTAGCGACTCTACCAAGAAAAGACGATCGCCGGCCAGGGGGGACAAGCCGGCGATGGTCTTTGTTGGGCGATAAGATATACTGCCCACAGTAGAAAAGATTCGCTACTAGGTCGGTGGTTGGATACCCAACCGGTCTTCTTCCTCTTCTTGGATAATGATCCGCGGTGTGACCATCATCATCAAGCTTTGTGTTTCGCGTCCGATGCCGACATTCTTGAAGAGCCGATTCAGGTAAGGCACCTTGTTGAGGATCGGTACGCCGAACTCGTTTCGGCCTTCTCGAAGCCGCTTGATGCCGCCCATCAAGACCGTACCGCCGTCGGGTACGCTCACGGTGGTGGTCACGGTGATGAACGAGAACGTCGGCAATTGGACCGTCGTACCCGAGCGGCTGGTGGTTGCACCGTTGGAGTTCTTCGTACTGTCGTTCGGGTCGTTCTGGTTTCCTTCGGCGGAGGTGTCGGTGGTCGTAGTTTGCGTACCCTCGAACTGGAAAGTATTCACGTCGCCAATGCGACTGAAGAAGGGGACTACCGTGAGGCGGACGAAACGCCGGTCCTTGGAGACCACGGCGTGGACGGTCAAGAACGTTCCTTCGGAAAGCACCACGATCACCGGCTGTTGGGCCGCGGCGAAATCTCCGACGACCGGAATCACGCTGATTACGAACGGGCTTTGCGAGGTGTCGGACACATAGGCCTGCTGCCCGTTGAACAGCGTGACCTTCGGGGCCTGCAACACGTTACTTCGCCGGTCGCCTTGGGCGGCGTTGATGAAGAAGAACGCTTCGATGTCGCTGAGGATGGCAAAGCCGAGCGAGGCGCCGGCCGACGCGTCGAAACCACCGAACTGCGGCACGGCCAACCCGAAGCTACCCTGGGTAAACGGTATATCCAAATCGGCCGAGAACACGCCGGGTTGCTGCATGCCCACGAGCACGCTGCGATCGCCGTCCACATCCTGGACATTGCGAGGGGGTTCTCCGCCTGTCGTGCCGGCGTCGTCTCCGATGTCGCCGGTCTGGCGGCCCCAGACCTGGAACGGGCGGTCGATGCCGTCGTCGATATCGAAGTCGAAGTCGACGCCGATCCGCTCGAAGAAGTTGTCGTTGAGCGTAATGAACTTCACCTCGATGGTCACCTGGAGGTCTTGCATCCGGCGAAGTTGTTCCAGCAGATCTTCAATTTCCTCGTGGACGTCTTGGGTTTGGCTGACGACGAGGCTGAGGTTGGTGGCGAATTCCTTGATCGAGCCGGGCCCGCCCACGTCGTCCCAGGAATCGGGATTGATGGTCGAGGTGATCAGTTCGATGAGGCTGTCGAAGTCAGCCTGTGCGGCGCCGCCGAGTCCGCCAGGTCCGAAGCCGACCGGCCCGGACGTCATCCTGCTACCGCCTCCGCCGGGAGCCGACATTTGGGCCAACACGGCCGGATTGATCATGCCCGAACTCTGTTGCCCGTTCCTACTGGCTACCACCGACAACGGCGAGGAGTACATTCCCATCGGATGGGCGCCGCCGAAGCCAATGTTCCCCATGGCCTTGTTCAGCGCCGCGTCCAATCCCTGATCGCCGGGCGTGAAGTTGGGAATCGGCATCACCAGATCGGCCACGTCGTATCGTTTCGCATAGACCTCGCCCTCGCGCTCCTGTTCGCTAGTAATCTTCAGCACTTCATCCTTGATCATGTAGCTAAGCTGCAGCGGCTCGAGGATCAGGTTCAGCGCGCTTTTGAGCATAATTTCCTTGCGGACTTCCAGGGTCACCGGCAAGTTGGTATCCACGCCGTATTCCTGCAGCGCCTGGACGTCCAAGTGCAGATTCACGTCGGCCATTTCGGCCAAGGTTTCCAAGGCGGTGGCGAGAGGTTCCTCGCGGAATTGGACCGAAATGGGCGTGCGGAGCTTCTGTTCGATTTCCAAGTCACGCTCGGTCCGTTGGCGTCCGGCTCTGGCTTCCATTTCACGCCGACTTCCGGTGAGCTGTTCCCAGTCCCGGACATCTGGGAAGCGATAGGGCCGGCCATCGTCGAACGGCACGGCCGCTTCGCGCACTCGGTCAAGTTGCCGGACGAACCCGTCCTCGTAATCCGCGCGAAGTTGGTTGTTCCGCATGTTGCGGCGGAGTAGTTTCGAATGCCACACGAGTTGGTGGACGACCGGGTTATCCCGATCGAGGTCTTCGGCCTGCTTGGCCAGCACCTCGGCTTCGGCGAAGCGACCTTCCTCGACCTTGCGGTTGAAGTCGTCGAACAGCAGGGCCAACTTCTCTTGGATTTCGAGCTTGGTCCTCCGCCCAAGGTCGATTTTCGCCTGGGTTCGCTGATTCTTTTCTTCCAACTCGATACGGGGACTGTTTTGGTCGATGAACTGCCGTGTTTCGGCCAAGGCATGGTCCACGCGGCCGAGCAGGCGGGCGCGGGCATCCGGTTCCAGGCCCGCCGCTTCTACGTTTTTGCGTGTTTGTTCCAGCAGGGCCAGGGCGCCCTTCGGGTCGGTCGGCAACATGGATCGCGCTTTGGCGCTCTGCTGCAGCAGATCGGCGGCCACCTGCCGGACCAACACCTGCTGACGCTGGGCCGCTTCGCCAACCGTCGATCCGGGATCTCGGGGAAACACCTCCGGTGGATCGATCAGGTTGCTCCCCGCGCTGCGGCTGCCGACGCCTTGGCTTAACATTCGCAGGTTCCGCTGCAATCGCTCGCCCTGAGACGGATCCAATTGGTCGATTTGGCCGGCAGCCTGTTGGAAGTATTGATAGGCCCCGTCGCGATCCTGACGCTCCAGTGCCCGTTCACCTAATCGCAGCAATTCCGCGGCGTCGATACTTCCCGGTCGCGCAATAGGTTCGGGAGACGTTGCCTGCTGCATGGCGATCCTGGCGGAGTCCAAGCTCGGAATCCGGCGGTCGGCAGCCTGTGGAGACGTCATCGATCGGGGATCTCCCGGCAGGGAAGCCGGTTGTTCGTTGGTAACTCTCACGTTCCGCGTCGGGTCGTTCGACGAGTCGTAAACGGCCAAAGACGCGGTATGATCCTCGGGCAGAGTACCCGTGGCGGTCGTGACTTGCCTGTCGACGCGAGCGGCCGGGCGCGGTTGTTCTCGCACGTCCAGTCGGCCGGGGATTCTCGGTTGCCCTTGGGCCTTGCGGATGTCGAGCAGGACCAACCCGGGGCGATCTTCGCGAGCACCGTAAGTCGAGTCGGGCACGCCTAATCGATCGGCACGAACGGCCAGT
>CAYYOX010000460.1:0-5720 GCA_964473065.1 uncultured Planctomycetaceae bacterium
GAGTTCAAGCCCAAGGATTCCAAACAGACCGAGCGCGTGCCGCGGGAGAAGGTCGTCTCGATCGCCCGGCGCGGCCGACCGATCCTGGTCGGCACCATCTCGATCGAGCGTAGCGAACTGATTTCCCGATTACTCGAGCAACGGGGTGTGACGCACGAGGTGCTCAACGCCAAGCATCACCAGCGCGAGGCGGAGATCGTCTCGCAAGCCGGTCGCAAGAGGGCGGTCACGATCGCCACGAACATGGCCGGCCGCGGCACCGACATCATCCTCGGCGGCAACCCCGAAGCCATGGCCTGGGCCCAGTTGCAGGAGACGTATGCCACGCGGCTGGAAGTCCCGCCCGACGAATGGGATACGCTGGTCAACGAGATCGAGCAACGCGAGCAGATGAAGGTCGAAGGCCGCGAAGTGGCGGCCATGGGCGGGTTGCACATCATCGGCACCGAACGCCACGAGGCCCGTCGGATCGACCTGCAACTGCGCGGTCGGTGCGGACGCCAGGGCGACCCGGGAAGCAGCCACTTCTACCTCTCGTTGGAAGACGACCTGATGCGGATCTTCGCCGGCGAGTGGGTCAAGAACATCCTCACTCGGCTGGGGATGCAGGAAAACGAGGCCATCGAGAGCAAGATGGTCTCCCGACGTATCGAAGGGGCCCAAAAGAAAGTCGAGGAACGCAACTTCGAGATCCGCAAAAACCTGCTCGAATACGACGAAGTCATGGACGAGCAGCGAAAACGCGTCTACAACTATCGCCAAGGTATCCTCAACGGGACAAATTGCAAACAGTTGATTCTCGACATGATCGACGGGCAGATCGATCATTACATCGACCAGTTTCTCGATCGCGAGTATGGGAACGAAACGTTTGCCGGTTGGGCCGGTAAGGAATTGGCGACCGAGCTGGACGCCCGCGACTTCCGCGGCATGAACTTCACCGACGCCGAGCGTCATGCCAAGGACGAATCCGAACGGATGATCCAGGGCCAAGTGCTCGAAATGCTCGACGAAAACCTGCCCGACGACGTCGATCCCGGAGATTGGAACTGGGAAGCCTTGGCCAAGACGGTCAATCTGCGATGGCAACTGAGCCTTCGAGATCGCGACTTGAAGCGAATCGGTCGTGACGATGTGGCCGAATTCCTCATCGAAAAGGGCCAAACGGCCGTTCACAAGATCGACCTCGAGGAGGGCGCCCGATTCCTCGAACCGAAGTTCGGCGTGCTCACGGCATGTGCCTGGGTGCGACACAAGTTCGGCATCGCGTTGAATCCCGAAGAGGTTGGCGAGCTGGATCCCGGGCCGATCAAGCAATTGATCCGCGAGCGGGCCGAGGCTGCCTACCGCGAGAGGGATGCCGAATATCCGGTGATGGCCGGGCTGTATCACTTCGCCATGCGCGACGCTGGCGGACACAAGCGATACGATCGGCAGGGGCTGGCCAACTGGGCCAAGGAACGATTCAGCGTCGAGCTCAGCCTGGACGACCTGAAGAACAAGCAGCGGGAAGAGATTCGCGACGTGCTGCTGGATTCCCGGCGCCTGTCTGCCCTGTCGGCAGAGAAGTCCATGTCCGAGTTGGCGACCCAGCTTTCGGAGCTCTCGCCCGGGCAAGCGGCGGAGGGTTCGGCACGTGGCAACGGGCAACTGGAATCGTTATCGCGATGGATGACGACGAACGTGCAGTACGAGATGCCCGCCGAGGAAATGGCCCAACTCGAGCCCCAGGAGCTAGAAAACCGTCTGACCAACGCCGTCGAAGAACACTTCCGTCCGGAGATGCGCCGCATGGAACGGTCCCTGGTGTTGCAACTGCTGGATGCCGCCTGGAAGGACCACCTGTTGTCGATGGACCACTTGCGCAGCAGCGTGGGCTTGCGCGGTTATGCCCAGGTGGACCCCAAGGTCGAATACAAACGCGAGGGAATGCGGATCTTCGAGACCATGTGGACCTCGGTCGGCGAACGGGTGACCGACCTGATCTTCCGCATGGAACAGCTCGACGAGAGTTTCGTCGGCTCGACCTGGACCGAGTCGGAAGCGATCCACGAGGACGCGGCCTCGGCCGGCGAAATCGCCGCCCAACAAGAGGCCGCCATCCAAGGCACCGAAGCCGACCACAAGCCCGAGCCGATCCGCAACCGCGAACAACGCGTCGGCCGCAACGCCCCCTGCCCATGCGGCAGCGGGAAGAAGTTCAAGAACTGTTGTATGCGAAAGGGTGGCTAAGCGTGGGTCTAAGTTTTTTGAATGTTCGGGAATGATTTTGTGACACGACCAAAAGTCTATATCGAAACCACGATCCCCAGCTTCTACCACGAAGTTCGGACCGATCCGGAATCGGTTGCCCGAAAGAACTGGACGCGAAATTGGTGGGAGTTGAAGCGGGAAGAGTATAGTATTGTCACAAGCGAAGCCGTGCTGGAAGAGTTGGAGCGAGGGCGTCACCCGGTCAAGAGTGGTGCGTTGGAGTTATTGGAGGGCATTCCTGTTCTCGATATCGATCCGTCCGTGCTTGAAATTGTGCAGACTTACATCGACCATTCGGTTATGCCTGCCGATCCGGCCGGTGACACCCTGCATTTGGCCTTGACATCGTTTCATAAGATCGATTTCCTCTTGACATGGAATTGCAGCCACTTGGCAAACGCTAACAAGTTTTCGCACATTCGCATTGTCAACACAATGCTCGGTTTGTTCGTTCCTAATCTGGTTACACCGTTGGAACTTTTGGCGGAGGGAACTTAGCATGAAACCCGATTCCACCTTGGCACAAATTCGTGAAACTAGACACCTTATTTCCGAGGAATTCGGCCATGATCCCAAGCGGCTGATTGAACACTATATCCAGTTGCAGAAGCGGCATCGCGATCGGCTGGTTAGTTTTTCCGATACTCCCCGTCAAGAAGAGGGCGACGAAGAATAGGCGAGCCCGCATGGCTGGTGATCTGCAAGACGCGCCTCCCGGGAAAGGAAGCCCGATATGCCTTATTTGCTTAACCTTTGCTACCTGTTGCTGATCATCGCGGCCATGCCGTGGCTGGTGGCGGCGGCTGTCTGCAAGGGGAAGTATCGCCGGGGATATGCCGCGAAGTTTCTCGGCCTCGTGCCGCGGCGCGACGCTCGAAAGAAGTGCATCTGGCTGCACGCGGTCAGCGTGGGGGAAGTCAACCTGCTGGCCCCGCTGATCCGCCGGATCCAACAACAGCGGCCCGACCTGCAGTGCGTCATCTCGACCACCACGGCCACGGGCATGGCCTTGGCCAAAAAGAAATATGCCGAGCACTCGGTCTTCTATTGCCCCTTGGATTTCTCGTGGGCCACCGCGGCGGCCATGCGGCGGATTCGACCCGACCTGCTCGTGCTGGCCGAGTTGGAACTCTGGCCCAACCTGATCCGTGCCGCACGTCATCACGGGGCTAAGGTGGCCGTGATTAACGGGCGGCTCAGCGAACACAGCTTCCGTGGCTACCGAAGGATTCGGCCCCTGGTCGCCAGCGTGATGCAACAGATCGACCTGATCGCCGCCCAGGACGCCGGCTACGCAGAACGTTTCCGTGCCTTGGGCGCCCGGCCGTCGTCGGTCCAGGTAACCGGCTCGATGAAATACGACGAAGCCCAAACCGACCGCAACAACCCGACCACCCGACGACTGGCCGAGCTGGCCCGCATTACCGGCGACGACGTAGTCCTGCTGGCCGGCAGCACCCAAGAACCGGAAGAGTCGGTCGTGCTGGATGTCTACCGTCGCTTGAGCCCCCAGTGGCCCCAATTGCGCCTGATCCTGGTCCCACGACATCCCGAGCGTTTCGACTCGGTTGCCCGCCTGCTAGACGAGTCTGGCCTGCCGTGGCAACGCCGCACGGAATTAGACCAGCACGAGGCCGACCCTCGAGCCCGGGTGTTATTGGTCGACGTGGTGGGTGAGTTGGGCGCATGGTGGGGGACGGCCCAAATCGCGTTTGTCGGCGGCAGCTTCGGCAACCGCGGCGGCCAAAACATGATCGAACCGGCCGCCTACGGCGCCGCCGTCTCCTTCGGCCCCAACACTCGCAACTTCCGCGACATCGTCACCGCCATGCTCGCCCGCGAAGCCGCCGTCGTCGTGGCCGACACCCAGCAATTGACCCAATTCGTCCACCGCTGTCTGAAAGATCCCGCCTATAGCCAAGAGCTAGGCCATCGAGCCCGCGACCTGGTCATCGAGCAACTCGGCGCCACCGACCGAACGTTCGACCTCCTGGCCACATTGCTCGAAACGAAAAAGCCAACCGACCGCCCACGTCGCAGCGCAGCGTAATTGGGCGTCACGCTTACCCCCCGTGCGGCTGGATTCTGCTCGCTGGCGCCTTTTCGCCGGCTTGCCTAACTTGGCCAAATGGCGTTATAATCGTATACTTACAGGAACGTCAACACATTTCGTTCGCATAATAAGACGGAAGTCGACTCTTTGAGGAGGATTCACGCGTGGCAAGAGGTAAGTTTCTGTTCACCAGCGAGGCGGTCAGTGGTGGGCATCCCGATAAATTGGCCGACCAGATCTCGGACGGCATTCTCGATGCGCTGTTCGCCGAAGATCCGTATAGTCGCGTGGCCTGTGAAACGATGGTGACCACCGGCGTGGCCATTGTGGCCGGCGAGATTACCACCAAGGCGGTCGTGAACTATCCGGACGTGGTGCGGCAGGTGATTCGCGAGGCCGGCTATACGGACGACGCGATGGGGATCTCGGCCGATACGTGTGCCGTGATGATCTCGATCGACCGCCAGAGTCCTGACATTGCCATGGGTGTGAACGACGATTCGGCCAAGGGTAAGGAAGTCGGCGCCGGCGATCAGGGGCTGATGTTCGGCTATGCGTGTAACGACACGCCCGAGCTGATGCCGTTGCCGATCGCCCTGTCCCATCAGATTACCAACCGCCTGACGGCCGCCATGCACAAGGGCGAGGTCGGCTGGTTGCGGCCCGACTCGAAGAGCCAAGTGACGGTCGAGTATGAAGACAACAAACCGGTGCGAATCGACACCGTGGTCGTCTCGACCCAGCATGGTCCCGACGTGTCGCAGCAGGAGATTCGCGAGTATGTGATCGAAAAGATCGTCAAGCCGATCTTGCCCAAGGAGTTGATCGACGGCGACATCACGTACCACATCAACCCGACCGGACGGTTCGAGGTGGGCGGCCCGCACGGCGATTGCGGTCTGACCGGCCGCAAGATCATCGTCGACACCTACGGCGGTTGGGCCCGGCACGGCGGCGGCGCGTTCAGCGGCAAGGACCCCACAAAGGTCGACCGCAGCGCGGCCTACATGGCCCGGCATGTGGCCAAGAACATCGTGGCCGCCGGACTGGCCGATCGCTGCGAAGTGCAACTGGCCTACGCGATCGGCGTATCCGATCCGGTCAGCGTGCTGGTCGACACTGAAGGCACCGGCAAGATCGACGACGAGCGGCTTTGCGAGTTGGCCCGAGAGTTGTTCCCCTTGAAGCCGGCCGGGATCATCGAGTACCTCGACTTGCGACGTCCGATCTACCGAATGACCGCGACCGGCGGACACTTCGGACGCAGCGAACCGGAGTTCACCTGGGAAAACACCGATCGAGCCGCCGAGTTGGCCGAAGCCGCCGGAGTGGAAGCGGTCAGCAGTACGCAGTAGGCAGTATGCAGTTGGCACACGCTTTCTCAACGGATTGTTAGCAGGATAAGGCCCCAACG
>CAYYOX010000461.1:0-5717 GCA_964473065.1 uncultured Planctomycetaceae bacterium
GGACTATTACTTCTGTTCCGCACACTGCCTGACGAAGTTTCGCGAAGATCCGGCCGGGTGTGCCAAGCCGTCACAGCCGCTGACCACCTGCTGGCACGCCTACGACCTATGCGACGTGATCAGCTTCCATAACTACAGCGGCCCGGCGGCGGGAGTTTGTTTGCCCATCGTATTCTGGCGCGACCAGCGGTCGCGGCTTTATAGGCAGGCGCGACCACGCGATTTATGGCAAAGCCTAGCTGCCGCTGTCCGTGCCTTCCGCGATGTTGCGGACCACATCCCAGTTCGTGATGCGAACAGTCAATGGCCAGTACTTCTTGATCTTGAGCACCCGTCCCAGGTCGCGCAAGAATGCGCCCGCGAACATTCCGAACAAGAACAGTCCGAGATAGCGATACGTCTCTGAGCTAAAAGCAAGGCACGCGCTGGCGGTCATGACGATAAACAGTCGCAGATACATTCCCCTGTTCAGATGGAAGAATGTCATCAGCGAGTAGTCCGTGTCCTTCAGTTTCAGCATCTGTTTGCAGAACGTTTGGTCGGCCATTGGAACTCCTCGGAGATTGTTTGCCAGGGTCTATGTGTGCAGAAATCGAATGACGGCTTCTATCGACACGTCGTTGGACAGCAGAGCGGCAGCATATCACGTCCCTCGTGAACGGGCAAGAGGCCCTGTATAAAGCCGCGACCGTTGGTCGCGCCCGGCGGCGGCGGCGGGTTCATCGCCTTTGGGCGCGACCAACGGTCGCGGCTTTATAGCCAACGGTCGCGGCTTTATAGCCAACGGTCGCGGCTTTGTGGGTGGTTGCGGCCGACGAGTATCTGGGCTAACATGGTGGGAAGCTTAACCCCCGAAACCGCGTTTCCCAAAGACACAAGGAGAATTGACATGGTCAAGAAGGATGAGACACAGATCGTTTGTTTGGCTACCGTGACGGCTAAAGAGGGCAAGGCGGACGAGATGGTTGCGTCGCTGACGCCGCTGATCCCGATCTGTCGGGCCGAGGAGGGATGTTTGCGGTACGAGATGAACGTGTGCACCGAAAACCCGGCCGTGTTGACCGTGGTGGAAAAGTGGGCGGACCAAGCAGCGTTCGACGGCCATTGCAACTCGCCGCACGTGCTGGCCTATTGGGAGACCGACGGGCCTCGGCTGGTGGAGAAGACCGAGATCATACTCTACCAGGAGCTTCTCTCCTAGGAACGTTTCATGAACGGCTACGAACGAACCAAGGCGGCCCTGGCCGGAGAGCAACCGGACCGCACGCCCGTGATGCTGCATAACTTCATGATGGCGGCCCGTGAGGCCGGCTACTCGATGCGGCAGTATCGCGAGGACCCCAAGGTCATCGCCGACTCGTTTGCCCGGGCGATCGAGACCTACGGGTATGACGGGATCTTGGTGGACATCGACACGGCCACCTTGGCCGGGGCAGTGGGCGTGCCGGTCGAGTTTCCCGAGGACGAGCCGGCCCTCTCGCACGGAGGTTGCCTGGCGTCGTTGGATGACGTCGAAGGGCTGGCGCCGGCCGACGTGGGCCAATACAAGTACGTGCAAATCTGGCTCGAAGCAGTTGCCCTGTTGAAGGAACGTTTCGGCGGCCAGATCTTCATCCGCGGCAATTGCGACCAGGCGCCGTTCGGCCTGGCCTGCATGATGCGCACGCCGCAGACGTGGATGATGGATCTGGTTATGGACGAAGAAAAGGCCGTGCGGCTGTTGGACTATTGCACGGACGCCACGTGCCAGTTCATCCGCCTGATGGCCGGGACGGGCGCCGACATGGTCTCGAACGGTGACAGTTCGGCCGGGCCCGAGATGATCTCGCCGGACATGTACGCCAAGTTCGCCTTGCCCTACGAGAAGCAAGTGGTCGACGCGGCCCATGAGTGCGGCCTGCCGTATGCACTGCACATTTGCGGCAACACGGAGAAGATCCTGGAGTTGATGTCGCAGTCGGGAACCGACGCGGTGGAATTGGACTACAAGACGGACATCCGCAAGGCGCACGATTTGTACAAGGACTCGATTACGTTTATCGGCAACATCGATCCCAGCGGCGTGATCGCCCGCGGTTCGGTCGACGACGTGAAGCGAGAGACCGAGAAGCTGCTGGACCTATTCGCCGACACGCCCCGATTCATCTTCAACGCCGGTTGTGCCATCCCGCCGACCACGCCGTCGGAAAACATTAAGGCGATGATGGATGTGGTGGGTGGGTGAAGGAGAAGGAAAGAGGGAAAACGGAAAAACGGAAAAACGAAAGGGGAGATTGTGGCGAGAACGCGAACTTTCACTTGGCTTGCGGCTATTTTGCTGCTGAGCTTGCTGACAGAGACTCGGGCTGAGGAGTCTTTTTCGCTTCGCAGCAAGACGGCCTCGCTGAGCTTTGATGCAGAGACGGGAGTGCTGCGGAAGGCGCGTGTGTTGCAAGACGGCTGGCAAGACCTTCCGGCGAGCGGGCCGGTGGCGGCCGGGCGTCGTCAGGGGGAATACCTGTTTGTGGCCGACGGCAAGCCGGAGTGGTTTGTGCCGCAAGAGGTTCGGCAAGAGGGAAGTACGTTGCGACTTGCCTACGAGCGGCCCGACGCCCGGATCGAGATCGTTTGGGCGCCGGTGTTCGAGGACGCCTTTTTGATCAGCTATCGGGTCGATGCCAAGCAGGATATAGAGTCGCTGTCTGTAGGGTTGGACGTTTTTAACTTGGACGCACAGCAGATTCGTCACACCTATTGCGTGCCGCAAAGCCTGCCCTACTTTCGCGACGGAAAGGCGAATCGAGTGCCGACGGGGTTGGCGCCGAATCTGGAGACATGGAACAACACGTTCTCGCTGATCACCGACGAGGTGACGTATTCCCTGTCGGTTCTGCCGCCCGAGTTTCGGCTGGACTCTCGGTTGGACCCCCGTGCAGGGCGCGACTATCTGGTCGGCTTTCGGCCTGCCGCGGAAAGAGACGAAGGCCTTGCGGTGACCTATCAGGGTCGCACGATCGATAAGGTGGGGACCTTGCAGTTGGAAAAGGACGGCACGCCCGACCATCAGATTTCGGTGGAAGGATTGAAAGAGCCCGAAATCCTTACCGTGACCATCCATCGCGACGCCCTTTCGTGGACATCCGATGCGGCCCGAACGACTAACTGGAAGTGTGCGTTGGAAAGGGAAGGGCGCCGGCTGAACGTCTTCTTCTCGCCGCTTGCCTCCTCGCAAACCGCCAGCAGCGAACTCCCGGCTGAGTTGTATCTGGTCATTACTTATCGTGACGGCCAATCGAGCGGGACGGTCTTCAGCCCCGTCAAGCAGCAGATGCTTCCGGGCATTTCACCGAACGACGGGTCGATTCTGCTGGTGGCCAATCACAATCGTCCGGTGAAGAAGGGCCAGTCGATCACGCGACGGTTCCTGTTGGCTGTTAGCCCGAACCGGGGCGGCTACACGACCGGCCGTCATGTGGGCCAGTATATGAACCTGGCCGGCTACCGGAAGAACAACAACAGCCTGTCGCTTTATCGCAAGTCGATGGCCTATCTCTTGGACAACCCGAACGCCTACACCGCCGAGCACAACCAGGGCGGAAACTTTTTTGGCGCCATTCACAGCGGCACGGGAAAACCCTACGGCAACGGTCACGCGTTCTATGCGATGTACGGCAACTCGTTCGCGATCGGAGCGTTGAACCAATATGCCCAACTCTCGGGCATCGACGCCGATTCGCTCGCCCGGCTCAAGGGGCCGGATCATTTTCTGCTGCACACGCCGGTCCAGAATCCCGATGGCAGCTATTGGAGCATGTTGGACCTCTTGCTGGACAAAGGCTATTGCGATCAGGCCTTCCGGAAATGGGTCGAGACGCACGCGACCGGTTGGGTTACCTACTTCCTGCTGACGGCCCACCAGATCAGCGGCGAGGACAAATACTTGCCCGCCGCGCGAAAGGCCCTGCGGTGGCTGGCGTCCGTGCAACGCGAAGACGGATCGTTTCCCAAGTATTTCGAGAACGGGCAAGCTTCGGCGGAAGTACAAGGCGACAGTGCGTGGAATGCCCTGGCTTTCTTCAAGGCGGCCGAACTGGGCTTGAATGTCGACGGCATCGACTTCAAAGCACGCGGCCTGCAATGCGTCGATTGGATCCGTGCCAACCAATTGAACACACGCCGGTTCTACGGGGCGTTCGAGGATGTCGGCGGCGTGGTGGAAAGCTATACCTCGTCGATCGCGGCCCGTGCGGCCGTCGAGGCTTATAGGCAATCCAAAGATGAAGCGTATCTCACCGCGGCCGAGCAGATGCTCACCGTCTCGCTGGCTTGGATGTCCTGCGATTACGGCTGGCGAGACGACACGCACGCCTGGGATCACAGCCTACTCTGGCAACCGGCCTACGGGCAGATCGAGAGCACGACCTGCTATTATCCGTGTTCCTACACCCTGCCCATGCTGTACCTTGCCGCCACCGAGATCGCCGGGCATCGCCAGGGCGAGAAGGCCCGGTTCTGGACCCAGGTTGCTCGAAACGTGCCGCTGTTGGATAGTTTCTTTCGCGAGAACGACAAGACCCAAGCCAAGTATGGCATGGAGTGGCGGGCCTTTCCGTTCTTAGTCTTTTCCGATTGGGGTAACGGACAGACCTGTTGGGTCATCCTCGAAACCTTAAAGAACCGCACGCAGCGCGCCATCCGCGGCCCGAACGTCAACGCCCAAGGGCAAACCGTCATTGATGGAACAACAGCCACGATCCATGCCCCAAAGTGGGACGCCGACGGACCGTTATTAGAAATCGATGCGGAGGTCGACCCGTTGCTACTAACGACCGAAGACGGCGACCTCTATGTGATCCTGCTGGCCGAAGGCCGTACGATCGTCGACAAACTCGCATTCAAAGCGGCTTCACAACTACTTGCCGGAAGCCAATTCGTGCTCAGCGACGCCGTCACCGGGGCCGAGCTAGGCACGTTCAGCAAGGCACAGCTCCAAGCCGGCGTTCCACTAACGGTCGAAAACGCGATGATGCTGAGAATTCACGCCAACTAGACAGCCTTGCATGATTTCGGGAATATGTAGGGTGAGTCGAGCAGCGAAGACCCACGCATCAACATAAAACAAATTCTCACGCAAAGGCGCCAAGACGCAAAGGAATCCTCAATCTTTCCTTCTTCGCGTCTTGGCGCCTTTGCGTGAGACCAGTTGTGTTGTTCTTGCCATGAATTCCGCGTGGGTCTTCGTTCCTTGACCCACCCTACGAGGCCAAGGTCTACCGCCGCAACGAAACCTTCATCCCCGACGCCGTAGAAGAACGCCTCCGCACAACCCAATCCCTAGGGCGGCTTTCCCGGCCGTGAGGCATTTGGTATATATTAGCGTAGTCTGACTCCTTCCTGGCCCCGCCGATTGCACGTTTGAAGGTGGCTTGGGTCTTGGGCATGATCCAAGTCGATTTGACGCCAAGAACGGTGCAAAGTCCCTTTCAAGATGTGCATGCGGCCGTTTTATGGCCCTCTCGACAGGAAATCTCGCTCCAGGTGCTTGACACCGGTCGGCATCATTGCCACAATCGCGCAATCGTCGGGGTGAAGACCTCGGTCAGTGGGCGTCCGCGTGAACATGGCCCCGCTGCAATAGACGGGCCTCTTGACCGCCGACGTGATCAGCAAGAAAGACCTCGACGAGCCCATCGCCGACCGAACCCAATGGTGGGCCGACGAATGCCGCTAATGCTGCG
>CAYYOX010000462.1:0-5709 GCA_964473065.1 uncultured Planctomycetaceae bacterium
GTGAGGGACAGATCTCCTATCTCGCAGCCGTACGGGCGACGGCTAAGCGTCTCGTCGCCGTAGTGGCGGACATCGGGTGAACTGCGTGGCCGCGGCGTCTAAACCGATTTCCCCTGAGCGGCGGCGATTAGAAGTCGCGGCGGCAGAAGATGGTTGCGGCCCAGGCCAGTACCAACAACTCGAAGACCAAGGATGTTCCGACCACCCACCAGACCGACCGATTACGCAAGGTTTCGGCCGTTTTTTGCATCGCCTGTGCCTGCCGGCCTTGTTGCTGCGGCTGACCGAACAGGTTGTCGGGGAGATCGCTCATATCGATCAACGTCCGTTCAATTAACCCTACGGTCTCCGTGGTCTTCGGCAGCACGGTCTTGATGCTGTAGACGATGCGGTGCGCCACTTCGAGCGAATGGCTGCCTTCCTTTTCCACCGCAGCGACGGCCGGCGCGACGGTAGCCGGGGAATTGGCTACCATGTTTTGCTCCGGTTCGGTGGCCAGCGATTTGAGAACGGCCCGGGCCATGGCTTTCGGTACTCGGGCGCCGTCTGCCTTCTCGTCCGGTGTCGAGGGAAGTTCTTCCGGAACGGGCGCCGGGTGAATCACGGGGCGTGGCGGTTCGACCGGCGAGCCGGTCATCGTTTGACTCAATACGCCTTCCTCATCAAGGTTCTTGAACATCAGCAGTGTGCTTTCCGCGGCCCCCATCCCGTAAACGCCGAACCAGAAGATCAACGTCAACAACAAGGCCGCCAACGTGGACCGCGTGACCAGTCCCCAAAACACGCACACGGCGAAGAGGTAGCTGAAGAAGCAGACGACCAGCGGGACGGCCATGAACAGGCCCGGCTCCCAGACGCCGCCGCGCAGGCCGATGACCAGGAAACTGGCCAGACTAAAGATGGTCACCTGCAGCGTGACGAACAACAGGCCGGCCAGATATTGGGTCAAAAACAGTCGCAGCCGGCCGATCGGCTTCGAGACCAGCAGCCCGACCGAGCCGCCGTTTACCAGGTCGGGGAAGATGCCCGCGGTGGAGACTAGCGCCAGAATCGTCGCGATCCAGGCCAGCCACACGTTGATGCCGATGCTTAGGAAGGCCCCTTTGTAGAATGTGGCCGCGGGGATGAGTTCGGTGGTCAGCGGTTCCGTATCGAACTGCCACACCAGGACTTTCAGCCCCTGCTCGTTGATCCCCACAGCCGCGAAGCCGGCCACCACCAATCCGGAAATGGCCAACACGATCCAGAACATCTTCTTCGCGTTCAGAGCACGATATGCATCGTAAAAAACGGCCAGCGTTTGCGTCATGCGGGACCTCCACCATCATCAGGTTGTGCTACTTGCAATCCGTTCTGCGGCCCGGATACCGTCTGGATGAAGAAATCCTCCAGCGACTGGCGTTCCAAACGAACCGACTGAATCACCAGACCCCGGCCGCGCAGGGCGTCGAGGATCGGCTGGATCCGTGTCGCGTCGCCGGTCGAGATTTCCACTCGGTTGCCGATCACCTCCACGACCTCGCCGTCGGGCAAGGCGCCCTTGTCGAGTCGCGTCGGCTGTCCCTGATTGGGCGCCGTCATGTCGATCACTTCCTCCAACGGGCAAGGAATCGCGGCAATCACCGCATCGCGAAGTTTGCCCGAGCCGTCGTCGTGCAACTCGATCTGATACCGTTCGCTGCGTGCGGTCAGGTCCTCCAACGTCCCCTGGCGAACGACCTTGCCGGCGACGAGGATGGCCACGCGGTCGCAGACTTGTTCGACCTCGCTGAGCAGGTGGCTGTTGAGGAAGACGGTCTTGCCCTGGTCTCGCAAGCGTTGGAGCACTTCGCGAACTTCGCGCCGTCCCAAGGGGTCCAGCCCGTCGGTCGGTTCGTCGAGCACGACCAGTTGCGGGTCGTTCATCAGTGCCTGAGCCAAGCCGATCCGCTGCTGCATGCCTTTGGAATACGTGTTCACCTTGGCGTCGGCCCAATCTTTCATGCCGACCATTTCCATCAATTCCGCAGCACGTCGCCGACGCGTTCGCCGGTCGACCTTGGCCAAGGCCGCATAGTACTCCAAGGCCTGACGACCGGTCAGATACGGCGGAAAGCGATGGTTTTCGGGCAGATAGCCGACGCGTGCGAGCGCGGGCTTGTGCCCGAGAGGATGTCCCAGCACGGTCCCTTCGGCTCGGCTGGGGCGAATGACCGTCATCACGATCTTCACCAACGTGCTCTTACCCGCCCCATTGGGACCCAGCAGCCCGAAAACTTCGCCGGGGTGTACCTTCATTTCCATACCTTGCAGGGCGTGGACCCTTCGCCTATACGTCTTCGAGACGTACCGCAAGTCCATGGCCAACTGGTCTTTCGAGGTAATCATGGGGCCGACTGAGTCCGTTTCCTGTGTGGTTGCAACAGTTTCTCGCTAGGGTCTATTCGCCCGAGGCTGCCAAATCTTGACTGCCGATTTCCATATAATCGATCAGGATGCACCACCTTACTTTCCTACTTCCTTGCCCATGGAATAGGCCTTGCCGAGCAACTTGCCGATGCTGTGGTAGGTTTGCACGCCGGGCGCGAAAATGATCGGTTTGATCTTCTCGATGTCGGGCATTCCTCCCTCGCCCAGGACCGATTCGTCGGCCTTCACGTCGAGGATCTCGCCGACGAATTGCGTGTGCTTGCCCACTTCGATCGCTTGCCGCAGCGTGCATTCCAGTACCAGCGAGAATTCTTCGATGTACGGGGCGTCGACCAACTCGCTGCGGACGGGCGTTAGGCCGGTGGCGGCGAACTTGTCGGTGTCTTTGCCCGAGACCATGCCGAAATAGTCGGCCTCCTTGGCCTGCTCTTCGGACGGGACGCAAACCGTAAAGGCTTTGCGTCGCGTGATGTTGCCGTGCGTGTAGGTGGCTGCCCGCAAGGCGATGGCGATGCACGGGGGGCTGTTGCAGCAGATTCCGCCCCAGGCCACGGCCGCGCCGTTGGGCTTGCCGTCGTCGCCGTAGGTTCCGACGACCCAGACGGGCGTAGGGTGAACGATCGTTTTGGGACCGAGGGATTTCTTCATGGGATTCCTTTCTGATGGGCATTGCAAAGCCGCAAGCGGCCTATTTGGCAAGGATTAACTTACGGAACGTCTCGGGCGAGAGTTCGGAGAGGGAACCGACGATTAACTTCGCGCCCTCGAGCGACTCGGCCGTGCGGCCGGTGCTGGTCAGGCCGATGCTGGTTGTGCCGGCCGCGTTGGCAGCCGCGATGCCGGCCGGGGCGTCTTCCACCACCGCACAACGGGCCGACGGGAGATTCAACCTTGAGGCCGCCAGCAGAAAGACCTGCGGGTCCGGCTTGCCGCGGGTTACGTCGCTCGCGGTGACTACTGCCGAGAACAACGATTCGGCGCCGAGTCGATTCAGCACCAAGTCGATGTTCTCCGGCGGGCCCGAGGAGCCGACCGCCAGTGAGAAGCCCGCCTGATGCAGATCCTGCAACAACGCGTCGACACCCGGCATGGCGGGAAAGTCGTCGGCGATGATCTCGCGAAAGAAGGCTTCCTTGCGATCGTCGAGTTCGGCGATCTGCCGATCATCATAACGACCTTCGCCCCAGAAATGGGCGATAATCTCGCGGCTGGTGCGGCCGAACGCGGGGGCAAACTCGTCCTCGGTGAAGCTAAGCCCTTCCGCCTCGGCCATCGCTAGCCAACTCTTGAAATGCGCGTGATACGTATCGACCAACACGCCGTCCATGTCGAAGATAACGCCTAACTTGTCGCTCATTCTGTTCCTATTCATATAAAGCCGCGACCGTTGGTCGCGAACAAACTCGGGGAAAACGTGGCGTTAGGCAGCATTCTGGCGCGACCAACGGTCGCGGCTTTATAGGGCAAGTGTGTCCCCCAAACCCTGTCCACTATCCACTAACCTCTATCCACTGCTTAATAAACGCACTCGCTGGCCGCCTGGGCATACACTTTTAGGTTCTCCGGCGGCGTATGAAAGAAGTGGTCGGAGCCGGCCATGATGTAGCCGCCGTCGCGTCCGAAACCTTCGAACAACCGATGAACCTCCGCCCGGATCTGCTCGGGCGTGCCGGAGGTGAGAACGTTGAACTGGTCCATGCCGCCAATCATGGCTACGCGGCCCGCGTAGGCCTCGCGGATCTTTTCCGGCTGGGTGATATTGCCGCCGCAACCGGGCGGGGTGAGAGTTTCCGAGACGTCGGTTTCGTTCTCGACGATCAGGTCGAGAATGTTCATCATCCCGCCGCACGTGTGATAGGTCGTCTTGAGACCCACGTCATGCACTGCCTGGTGCATCTTGCGATCGTAAGGCAAGCAGAACTCGCGGTGCAACTTGGGCGAGACGACCGTGTCGCTCGAGGCGCCGCCGCCCGTCTCGATCAGGTCGAACTTGGTCCCTGAAAGCGACTCTTCGATGAACCGAAGCTTCTTCTCTAACAGCACATCCAACAGCCGGTGGACCCAGTCGGGGTTGTCGAAGGTCTCGATGATCAGCTCTTGCACGTCCATCAGGCAGCAGGCATGTTGCCAGCAGCCGGCCTGATCACCCCAGACGAATCCCCGCAGGATGCCGGCGTCGCCAATCCGATCGTACTCCCTGGCCACGGCCTGGGCGTCGAGCTTGGCCACGGGCATATACTTTTCGATCAGGTCGAGATCAGCATACTTTTTGATCAGGTACTCGGTGATCCAGGTGGTGGTCCGATTGGCGCCGGCCTTGTAGGTCAGGTCGCCGTCGGGGGTGACGATGCGATGGTGGATTATGCGATTGTCCGGATTGGGATCGACCACCGTGATTTCATCGCGCCATTGGGGCGTTTGCAGGGCAAATTTCTCGGCCTCGGGGATCCAAAATTGTCCCATGGCCTCGAAATACTGGATAGCCGCGTCCATTCCCGTGGCTTGGAACGCCTCCAGCGCGTCGACGCCGCCCATATATTCTTCGAGATGAAATGGCTGCCACTGGTGGATGGTGACGGGCAGCCGGTCCGGTTTCTCGCCGGCCAGTGCCGTTAGCATACGTTCTTTGGGCGTCATGTCGTAACTCCTCGCTCACGGGCGTTTTATACTGCGTCCACTATGATCGATCCGCGTCGAAGCGTCAAGCCGTGCGTGGTACGTCGGATTGTGTGGTTTTTGCGGGCAACGAGGCCCAAATTGCCAAATAATCGCTATCGCCGAATTGCCCGGATCGATTCTTCGTCCTAAGTTTGACCAGAGGACGCAACTCCCCCGGTTGAGTGAGACATTCGATGAAGTCCATTGCAAAACAAGTCATTCGCTTCCTTCGCGAAGAAGACGGTCCCACGGCCGTCGAATAC
The DNA here is from genome assembly GCA_964473065.1 of uncultured Planctomycetaceae bacterium. Classification (GTDB taxonomy): domain Bacteria; phylum Planctomycetota; class Planctomycetia; order Pirellulales; family Thermoguttaceae; genus CAYYOX01. The sequence continues at coordinate 5,331 of CAYYOX010000462.1, forward strand.
GCCATGATGCTGCTGCTGGTCTTCCTAGCGTGCCTGACATCGGTCGTCATGCTGGGCCAAACCACGGCCGCCAACTTCGAGCAGTCTAACACGGCGATCGAAGAGGCCCTTGATAATCGCCCGTAAGCAACCGTCATATCTCGCCAAAGGTAGTACGGCGTAAACTGCGCAGTTTCTCGCTGACATTCTTGCGTCAACCGGCCGGTCTTCAAAGGTTGACATTCTAGCCGTGGTCGGCTATCACAGGATGGGCTCGACGACACCCCGCGTGCCGCTTTCTTGTTTCAGTTCCCCGGCTAAAGGAGACCAACGTATGACGCATATGCATCCCGACAGATGACTACGCGCGACAAGTATCAAGCCCACGTCCACCGTTCGT
>CAYYOX010000463.1:0-5705 GCA_964473065.1 uncultured Planctomycetaceae bacterium
CAACACGAGTTATACCTACAACGACTCCGGCATTCGGACTAGCCAAACGGTTGATTCTCAGACAACTGAATACGTCATCGACAGTAACAACCTAACCGGCTACGCCCAGGTCCTCGAAGAGCATGTTGCCGGTCAGCTCACGCGCAGTTACACGATCGGCCACGACTTGATCTCGCAAGCGGACGACCTGGCCACCGTATACCACTTCCTATACGACGGTCACGGTAGCACACGCGCACTGCTTGACGCGGCCGGCGCGATTGTCGCTGGCCAAGTCTTCAACTACGACGCCTACGGCAACGCCGTCGGCTTCGACACCGCGACTGCGTTGACAACAATTCTCTATTGCGGCGAGCAGTTCGACATTGCCACAGACCAGTTGTATCTGCGGACACGATATTACGATGCCGCAATGGGAGGGTTTAATCGGGACGATGACTTCACGGGTGATCCCGGTGCTCCGCAATCGCTGCACAAATATCTGTATACACATGCGGACCCGATCAACGGGATCGATCCGACGGGGTTGTGGTCGCTTGGGTCAACAATGACGTCGATCGGCATCCAAGCGGGACTGACGGGATTGTTCAATTATACTGTGACGAACATCGTAATCGCAAATGTCATTGCCGGCGAGAAGGCCGGAATGCCTGACGGGTTTATGATCAATGTGGGAGCAAGTGCGGCAAGGACCGGTGTCGTGGGTAGCGGATCCCTGAACTTGTACATCGACTTTTCTACTATGACTCCGCATCTCTACTGGACCGCAGACGCAGGATCTGCTCCCGTTGCTAGATTCTCCACACAAAGGGGATTTGGCTTCAGTTGGTCGTTCGGGCCGGTATGGAACGTAGACAATCCGGACGACGATCTTACTGGTTATTCGGCCATTGCCACAACACCCGTTGCCCTCTACTTCCATAGCACGAATGTATCGAGCGCCGGATCATGGTGGTCGGCGATGATGTACCTTGCACGGGTAAGCAAGGGAGGGATGTCCCGGCGTAGCGGCAGCTTTCAGGCGGTTCAGTCTCTCAGCAGAAATACCGTTGGTCTTTTCTACGGTCATCGGCAGTACTCCTTTTCGGCAACGGTGGGGTATACACGCCGCCTCGGAAGCCTCTCTGGCCTGCCCGCAGAGCTACGGCAGAAGCTTGAAAGCCTCACGCAGAGCATTTCCGTTTTTGCGGACTCGCTCGGTGATCCACAGAAACTACCGTACTTTTATAGTCAAATTGCTGCCATCTTTGAGTAAGACGACTCGATCGCGGTCCATTAGCGGGAGGTTTGGAGAAGATGACGCAACAATCACAGAAAGAGCGTGCCAAGCGCTGGGACCAGTTGCAAGGCCATCTGTTCCAAGGTTTCAAATGGGTCGGATTATGCTCGGTGTTAGTAGCGATACTCGGTATAGTGGCAGGCGCGACCTTCGCAGCTGTGATGAACGTGACTAAGGGCACGAACATACAGGGACCACAGTATATGCCACTCGTAACCGTTATCTTTCTGTTTTTTGTGTGTATTTCTGCACTACTGGCATTTTCTTCCGAGCTTGCGAGTATTGTTGCGATTGTTCTTTGGCGACGCATTGGCAAGAGGTCTCTGGAGAATTCGGTACAAGCAATTTGTGGCCACGTCTTGGCCTTGGCCATAACGGGCTTCGTCGCTGGCGCAACGGTGTATGTTGCGATCCACATTTTCATTGATTGGCTAAAGCAACAAGTATGAATGCTGTCTATATGTTATCCGCTAGGCACGCCGGAGGACACCCGCTACGAATACGACATTTTGGGCCGTTTGAGCAAGGTGAGCGTCCACGAGCGGAACGACACCCCACTTGGCACGCCGGAGGATACGCTGTACACTTACGACGCGCTGGGCAACCTCGACGCGGTGAGCTTGCCGAACGGGGTGGTCAGCGACTACGATTACGATCTGTTGAATCGGCTCGAGCTGCTGCGGCACTTCGAGGATATCGACGAGGACGGGGTTTTCGATACGGGCGAGAGCCTGCTGGCCGAGTTCGACTACGAACTGTTATTGGACGGAAAACGCTCCGGTGTGACGGAGACCGACGAGGACGGCAACCAGACGGCCATTGATTGGGTCTATGACGAACTGGGTCGGCTCGTGTTCGAGGAGTCGTACAGCGCGCAGTTGCCGGCGCGTTGTTACATAGACGACTACCAATATGATCTGGTCGGCAACCGACTAACAAAAGACCACGACATAGGCGGTGACGACATCGTGGACGAAGCAATCACCTACCTCTACGACGCTAACGACCGACTTTTGGTCGAAACGCGGGATGACCTGACCGTTGCGGACGACGACGGCTACACGCACTACGAGTATGGGCCCAACGCCGACTTCACGGATCCCGCCAATCGTTACGGTGGCGATTTCACGGAGCAGACGAAGAAGATTGCTTACACTGGCGACGAAGTCACCGGCACCCGTACGTCCCAGACCGATTACACCTACAACCTGCGAGGTCGGCAGGAAAGTGCTGACGTCAAACAGTACGACGTTGACGGCGTCACGATCACATCGCAAACTACAACTGCCTACACGTACAACGACTCCGGCATCCGTACTAGCCAAACGGTCGACGATGGTACTGGTGCGGTCACCACGGACTACGTCATCGACGGCAACAATCTAACCGGCTACGCCCAGGTCCTTGAAGAGCACGTCGACGGTCAACTGACCAAGACCTACACGATCGGCCATGATATGATCTCCCAGGCCGATGCTACTGGCACTGTGCATCACTTCCTATACGACGGCCACGGATCGAACCGTGCGTTGCTGGACACGTCCGGTTCGGTCGTCGAAAGCTACGCCTACGATGCCTACGGCAACGCAGTCGGCTTCAACGCCGCGACCGCGTTGACGACAATCCTCTACTGCGGCGAGCAGTTCGACGTGGCGACAGATCAGCACTACCTGCGGGCAAGGTACTACGATGCCGCTATTGGGCGATTAAACCGGGTGGATCCGTATGCAGGAGATGTCTTCGTCCCGAACAGTCTACATAAGTATTTGTACGGTCATGCGGATCCCGTTACTTATGTAGATCCAAGCGGCGAGTTCGTAATGGGCAGTTTTCTTACAGGCATAACGTTAAGACAAGCAATTGTGGGAGTGTCGCTGATTAGCTCGATTGCAGTGGGGATGAGCGTGTATGAAACCTTCTTCGTAGGTAGTGCACCAACTGCTGCGGAAAGTGCGCGCATCAAACTTGCGATCGCTGAACTTGAAGGGAACATCGCCCCAGTGTACGCCGGACAACTCCAGCAATTGACGATTAAGTCAGCTCCGCATGATGATGCTCTTGTGGGAGGAAGAATGTCGTGGGGCCGAAACGGTCGTTTCTCACTGCGAACAATTATCTTGTCGCGCAAACTCTTGCAAGAGGTCGACGTGGAGTTCATTGCCTCGACGATCCTTCACGAAACGCACCACAGTCTTGAGTATGCCAAGTTCGAGAAGCCAGCCTACCAAGCACAATCAGATTTCTTGAGGACGATTGGCATCCAAGGAAAGATACACGATATTCGTCGGCAGTTTCCAAACACGGTCGATGGATACTTGATGGATCTCTTGGAAGGATTCGAAGAATATGATACTGAGAACCCGGCCATTACACGGTAACAATCTCGGCGCAATGCACTTTCCTATACGACTGCAAGGGGACATGAGATGATGTCACGACGAGAAACCCCTTCCTCGGGTGGCAGATCGAAGCCGAGTAAAGCTTCTCAATGGGCTGTGCTAGTTTTGAGCTTGATCAGCTCTGTCTTGCTGGTGGTTATGACGTTAGCCAGCGGAAGGAATTTACCTGTTCTGCTGTGTATAGTCGTGTTCTGTTCACATTTCCTCTACTGCAGGTTCACGGCCAAGAAATGGTTGGGAACGACGCGTGACATATCATTCATTCTCGCGGTCATCACGCTATTCTCCCCGTTAGACATCTGTTGTCGTAGGTCAGATCGAGCTGGCGTCTACATTCTGCCTGTTGTCTATGACCTTGGCGCAAGACAGCATATACGTGATCTTCAGGCAACGGGAAATCGCGAAAACGTGCATTTCATCGTAATTCGACGGCAACCCCTCCTTAACGGAGTAATGTGGAGTGTCACGATACTTCTACCAGCAAGAGCCGAGAATCGGCAAGAAGGTAGACAACCGAAGAACCCAGATCCAGCCCATCCTCTGTCGCAAGTCGACGTCGATAGTGACGCGGACGGCATAATTGATGAAACGTCAGCGTACGAATACAACGACAACGGCATCCGTGTAAAGAAGACGGAGGACGGCGAAGCGACGCTCTATCTGGTCGACGGCAACAACCCGACCGGCTACGCGCAGGTTCTGGAAGAGATGGACGCCTTCCAGCAGCTCCTCCGCTCGTACACGCTCGGCCACGACATCATCTCTCAGGCAGCCGCTGCCGGCACGGTCCACCACCTCATGTACGACGCCCACGGTAGCACACGCGCACTGCTTGACGCGGCCGGCGCGATTGTCACGGGCCAAGTCTTCAACTACGACGCCTACGGCAACGCCGTCGGTTTCGACGCTGCAACTGCGTTGACGACAATCCTCTATTGCGGCGAGCAGTTCGACATTGCCACAGACCAGCTGTACCTGCGGACACGATATTACGATGCCGCAATGGGACGATATAATCGGTCCGATGACTTCACGGGTGATCCAGGTGCACCGCAGAGCTTGCATAAGTATCTCTATACGCACGGCGATCCCGTCAACGGCATCGATCCGACCGGATTGTGGTCGCTTGGGTCAGCAATGACGTCGATCGGCATGCAAGCGGGACTGACCGCATTGCACAATTATGTTGTAACGAACATAGCGATCGTGAATATCGCCCGCGCTGAGGCGAAGGGAGTGCCTAGCGGAGTCATGGTGAATGTGGGGGCAAGTGCGGCAACGACCGGTGTCGTAGGTAGCGGGTCTGTGAGCCTTTATTTCGATTTCGCGACCAAGACGCCACATCTCTTTTGGACCGCAGAAGCGGGATCGGCTCCCGTTGCTAGATTCTCGACACAACGCGGATTTGGATGGAATTTCACTTTCGGTCTGGTCTGGAACGCAGCTAAGCCGAATGACGTCACCGGCTATTCCGTCATTGCGACAACACCCAGCGCTCTGCTGCACCATAGCACCACAGTTACAGACATTGGATCATGGCATTCAGCAATGATGTTGCTCGCTCGGTATAACACCGGGAATATTGTCAGCAGAGGTGGAAGTTTTCAAGCTGTGCAGTCTCTCAGTGGACCTACTGTTGGCCTCTTCTTCGGTCATCGGGATTACTCTTTCTCGGCAACGTTGGGTTATACACGCAGACTTGCAGATTTGTCCGGACTTGGCCTAAGCCTACGGCAGAAGCTCGAAAGCATCACTGAAGTGATGTCAGTTCTGTCAAACGATCCAGCGCAAGTGCCACACTTATTCAGCCAAATTGACGTCATCCTTGGACAAGACGACTCCGTTTAGATTTGCTCATGAGAGGCGCAAAAGATGACGCACAACTTGTTGAAAGAACGGGCCAAGCGCTGGGACCAGTTGCACGATCGTTTCTTTGTAGGTATGAAATGGGGCATAGCGTGCTCGATGTTAGTAGCGATAATAGGTATACTGCTTGGCGCGACCTTCGCAGCTGTGATGAACGTGAC
>CAYYOX010000464.1:0-5705 GCA_964473065.1 uncultured Planctomycetaceae bacterium
AAAAACGTCGGGCAAGCCCGACCGCTAAACGGTGTGATTGCAAACCACTATCCACTGACCACTATCCACTACTTTCTGGTCGCTAGATAACTTGATAACGCTACTTCCAACGGTTGATCGGTCGGCATCGGCACGTAGTCGATCCGGTGCTCGCGACATCCTTTCTTCAGGCGGTAGACAAAACTCGCAAACTCGTCGAGGTAAGCGTTCCGTAGCGAGCCCGGCTCGATCACCACGTCCGGCCAACCTTCCAGGCCCTGGAAGCGGGTTGTCTGACTGAAGGGAAACTCGCTTTCGGCCGGGTCGAGCACGTGCAATAGGATCACTTCATGCCGGCGGTGACGAAAGTGCTTCAGGCCGGTCATGAGCGTCTCCACGTCATCGAAGCAGTCGCTTAACACCACCACAATCCCCCGCCGCTTGAACCGTTCGGCCAGATCGTGGAAGATGGGCCCGGCCGAGGTCTGGCCGCGGGGGACCGACTTATCCAGTACGTGCAAAAGCTGTTTGATGTGCGACGGGTTGCTGCTGGGACGGATCAGCGAACGAATCTCCTCGTCGAACGTCACCAGGCCGATACTGTCTTGTTGCCGCAGAACCAGGTAACCCAAGGCCAACGCCGCCCGCTGCGCGTATTGCAATTTCGACATCGGCGCCTGCTCGCTGCGGTAATCCATGCTCTCGCTGGTATCCAGCAGCAGGTAGCACGCCAGGTTGGTCTCTTCCTCGAACTGCTTCAGGTAATACTTGTCGGTCCGGCCGAAAACCTTCCAATCGAGATAGCGCAAGTCGTCGCCGGGCGCATACTCGCGGTGTTCGGCAAACTCGACCGAGAAGCCGTGGAACGGGCTGCGGTGTACGCCGGCCGTGTACCCTTCCATCATCAGCCGGGCACGAAGCCGCACGCCCTCAAGCCGGGTCAGTGTCTTCGGATCTAAATACTTCTGGAAGTTTTCCATCGCCCGTTTCTCGGTTATCTTCGACCGCCACTAGATCGATCAATCGTGAAATCACGTCGTCCGGCTTGATTCCCTCGGCTTCGGCGTTGAAGTTCGTCAGGATCCGATGCCTCAGCACGGGCGCCGCCACGGCCCGGACGTCCTCGCACGTCGCACAATAACGACCGCCCAACACGGCCCGGGCCTTGGCGCCTAAAACCATATACTGGCTGGCTCGCGGACCGGCGCCCCAGGAGACGTATTCGCGCACAATCGCCGGAGCGCCTTCCTGCTCCGGCCGGGTCAGCCGGGCCAACTTCAACGCGTATCGAATCACATGGTCGGCTGCCGGCACCCGGCGAACGGTCTGCTGCAAGGCAAGGATCTGTTCGCCGGAGAGCATGGCCGTCACCTTGGCCGTCACGTCGGCTGTGGTCTGACGCACGATGTCGAACTCTTCGTCTTCGCTGGGATAATCGACGAACGTGTTGAACATGAAGCGATCCAATTGGGCCTCGGGCAAGGGATACGTCCCTTCCTGCTCGATCGGATTTTGCGTGGCCAACACGAAGAACGGTTCGCTGAGCCGGTGCCGCGTGCCGCCCACGGTGACCTGATGCTCCTGCATGGCTTCCAATAGGGCCGCTTGCGTCTTCGGCGGCGTACGGTTGATCTCGTCGGCGAGGATCACGTTGCCGAAGACGGGCCCTTTAAGAAACCGCAACTCGCGGCTGCCCGACCGCTTGTCTTCCTGGATCACTTCCGTGCCGATGATGTCCGAGGGCATCAGGTCGGGTGTGAACTGGATCCGCCGAAACTCCAGCGACATGGTCTCGGCCAAGGTGCGAATCATCAGCGTCTTGGCCAAGCCGGGCACGCCGACCAGCAGGCAATGGCCCCGGGCGAACATGGCGATCAGCAACTGCTCGATCACCTGCTGTTGGCCGACAATCACGCGCGAGAGCTGCTCGGTGATCGTCTGGTAGGTCTCGTAGAGTTTTTCGGCGGCCTGAACGTCGTCTTCGTGTAACATCGGTCCTCGTTCACTTTCTCGGTTGGAGTGCGGAAAGGGAAGGTTTTCGCTGGTGGTGCTTGCCATACGGGGCGATGGCGACCAGCTCGGTCTCGCCGGCCACCAGCAAATGCCCGCCGGCTATCAATAGGTTGCCGCCGGTAAGGCCCAGCGACAGCAGGCTAACCACCCGCCGCGGCTCGGGACGGTCGGAGTCAAAGATATAAAGCTTGTTCAAGGTCGGCCAAAGGATGCTCGAGCCGGCCAGGATGCCTCGCCCGTAACCGGTCGGCTCGTGGCTCTGCGGCCAAACGTGCTGGATCTTGCCGGCCGCTTCTCCGTCAAGCCCGATCCAATAGAGCCGTCGCCCTGACGCGATCAGATGCTCGTCGGTCGTGCCCAACAAATGTAGCACGTCCTCCACTTGGCTGCCGGTTTGCCAAAGAATCTGCCCCGTGCCGGTGTCCATCGCGAAGATCCGCGGGCTATCGGCCGGAGCGACCAGCAACCTTTGGCCGTCGAGCAGGCAGGGAGTCAATTCGCGTCGGTTGGAGGTTGCACGCGAATCGGCCCTCGGATACAGGCTCACCCACTCGAGCCGTCCGTCGTGCTTCGAAAGCGAGGCCACGGCCCCCAAGTTCGTGTTGAAGTAAAGCGTATCTCCCCGCAGCGAGAGCAGATTGTGCGTTCGCTCGTAAGGCGACCCGCCGGCCGTCGTGTCCGATCCACAGACGAATTGCCGCCACCGTCGTCGGCCGGTGCGGACTTCAAAACACTCGACATGGGCTTCCCGTCGCACACCCAGCCGCCGCGTAGCCACGTAGACGCCGTCGTCGTCGACCAACGGGCAGCCGTCGAAGGTCCAACCGTCGTCCGGTTCGATTTTCCATATCAGCCGGCCCTCGGTCGCCAGATCGATCGCCACGATCGGGCCCGGCTGCCAGCCGCGCAGGTCGTCTTGCGGCCGGCTCGTGAGGTGGCTGCCCATCCAGGCCAACAACAGACCCTGTCGCTCGGTCAACGTGCAGTGAGAGATCCCCCGCGTGTCGGCCGGATCGATACGTTGGGGCAACTCCGATCGATAGATCAGCCCGTCGGCCTCACCCCAAGCCGGTTTGCCCGTGACGGCGTCGATGGCCATGATCCGACGCCGGTCGTGTACCAACACCCGATTGTCGACCGTAATCGGATGGAACCTTGCCGGCAGCGTGGCCAGGTCCGAGACGGGCCCTTCGATCAATGGGACCCGCCATGCGATGGCCCCGATGTCGATCAGCTTCGGCGCGATCCGATTACGCGTCGGCGAACCGGCGAACGTCGGCCAGTCGACGCCCGGCTTCTCGCGGCGCCATGCGGCACTCTCCCGCAATAGCGAGCCGAGCTTCTCGGCATAGTCGACTTCCTCGCCGGCCAGATGCCCTCGCGCGTCGGGGTGCAGCCGCTCGAACTGGGCCAACTCGTCGCCTGCCCGATCGGCCGCGCCTTCCAGGATCGACGTCAACACCAACCGCGCGCGGACTGCGGCCAGTTCGAGCGTCGTGTCGGGATAGCCGGGCCAGGTTCGCGGGCTGTCCGCCGCTATGGTGACCGGCAGGATGCGTTCCCAATACCATCGGGCCGACGCGAAGTCGCCCGACTCCAGGGCCATCTCTCCCAAGGCCAACAGGGCGTCGTCTCCCCAGCTACTGACAAACGCCTCGCGAACGATCTGGTCCAACAGCTTGCGGTCCCGGCCGGCGATGGCCTGTTCGTACCAGGTTTTGGCCACCGGATCGACGCGGCGGCGATACAATTGCAACGCCTCGCCCGGCATGGCCGCCAACTGAAGATGGGCATATTGGCGAAGACTCACGTAGCGTCGGTCCGCCACTTTGACCAGTTTCCCGCCCGACTCCTCCATGGCGCCGCGGAGCGTCTCGATCGCCTCGTCCCATTGTTCGTCGTCCAAATAGGCCTCGAACCGCTGCAACTGGGCCATAGCCGCCGTATCGGCCGTATCGAGCTGCACCGACTCGACACCCCGCCCCCAAACGGCCGCAGGGCCGCCGATCGCCAGGCAAGCCAAAAACCACCCGATTGTCCAAAAACGGTCTGCCACGCCATATCCTCAAGAAAAGGCCCTTCCCGCCGAAGTCTATTCGTCCCGCTCGGGCCGGAGTATTCCGTCGCTAAGTATAGGCGAGAACCCGATTTGGGGAAATAGAGGCTCCCACAAAGCCGCGATCGGCCCTATAAAGCCGCGACCGGTGGTCGCGCCGGAATCTGCTGAAAGGCGACACCCCGCTCCCTGACGGGCGCGACCAACGGTCGCGGCTTTATAGGTGGCGCGACCAACGACTCGAGCTGACCATCGAATCGCTGAAGAAGTAAGCCACAAGAATCAGGGCGAAAAGGGGGGCAACCCTAAGGATTAACCTGACCCCTTTTCGCCTGTGCTACGAGCCTGGAGCGGTTTTAGGTACGTCCAGATGGGAAATCCCGCTGACGCTATCCGCGAATGCGCAAGCCGTGACTCACACCCTCGAAGACGCCGGACTTGCCGTCGAACTTGACGGCGATACAATTCCATGGAAGATGTTTTCCCTATAGTGTTGATGCAGTAGTGATGCCGTGAGACTCAGTCGCCAACGACTTTGGGCTTTGGTTCGTCTGGTAGTTGACGACAGGTCGATACTCTACAAACGCAAGAAAGGGATGAGCGATGATACAGAATGCAAAAAATCGGGTTGAAAGATGGCTCGACGAACTTGGCGACCCCGGGTTGCCCGTTCCGGGATTTGAAATTGAAGCCGGGCGGACGGCGGTCGTTGTTGTCGACCCACAGAACGACTTCCTGCACCCGGACGGAGTTGCCTGGGGGGCCTGTGGAGAAAGCGTGACGGAAAACAATACGATTTCCAACTTGATAACGCTGATGAATACGGCGGTCAGTACGGGAACGCAGTTGGTCATCAGCCCGCACTACTACTATCCCACCGACCACGGTTGGAAGTTTGAAGGTGCACTCGAAAAACTCATGCACGACATCCATATGTTCGACCGCAAGGGAGCACTCAACCTTGAGGGCTTCGAAGGCAGTGGGGCCGACTGGGTCGAGGAGTTCAAACCATCAATCAACGACGAACACACGATCGTCTGTAGCCCGCACAAGGTCTACGGCCCGCAAAACAACGACCTGGTTTTGCAGCTTCAAAAGCAGAAGATCGAGAAAGTTATTCTCGCCGGAATGTCAGCCAATCTATGCATTGAATCACACCTTCGCGAACTGCTTGAACGCGGTTTTGAGGTTGTTGTTGCCGCAGACGCGACGGCGGCCGCCAAGCTGCCCGGGCTCGATGGGATGGCTGCGGCTCTGGTCAACTTCACGATGCTTGCCAGTGCCGTGTGGACGACGAGCACGGCCATCGACAAGATGACCACTGCGGTAGCTGAGCCGATTTGCACAGTATAGCAACCGCAACCAACCAGGTGTCCGACCCCGAGGTCCAGACCTAGGTGGCCTCGCGAGCGGGCAGCCCGCCGGTGCGGGCTGTCGGCGGGTCTGCCTGTAGCCGGTACGCACGGATCAGTGGCTTGGAAGCATCGGAGTTGAACGAATTACCCTGCCAAAGGAAAAACCGCCGGGGTTTGTTTATGAATCAATAAAGAAGACAAGAGATGGAATATACCTTCGACTTGTGGTATTTGTTTCCCATTTCAATTGGGTGTAACCGGCGTTCCGCTATGCGGTGAGTTGAAAGGTAAGTTGTTTCAGT
>CAYYOX010000465.1:0-4125 GCA_964473065.1 uncultured Planctomycetaceae bacterium
GGTCGCCTGTGGTTGGACCTGCTTCGCGTAGCCAATCTTTTTGACAACTTCCAGCACTTCGCTGCAGGTGGGAAACATCCGCCCGCTCTGACGCTTGTAGTCGTCCAGGGCGTTCATGAACTCGATTTCGTCGACGGTGTAGTCTCGCTCGCACGTGGTCGGATCGATCTGGCGGCGACGCTGCACCTTGGCCCGACGTGGAACCGTCCGTCGCTCGACCGCCACGGGCTCGTTATTCTCGCGGCGATCGGCCGTCTTGCGGCGGTCGGCTTCGGCTCGACGATCAATCGTTACGGTGCTCGAACCGGTCTTTTTCCTGGCTGCTGGCTTCTTCTTCGCTGCCGAAACTTTCGTCACGGCCCGAGTCTTCTTCGTGGTAACCTTCTTCTTGGCCGTCGATTTCTTTTTGGCCGGTGATTTCTTCTTCGCCGTTGGGGCTTTCTTGGCAGAAGCTTTCTTGGCAGGGGTCTTCTTCTTGACCTTGACGGTCTTCTTACTCGTCTTTTTGGAGGTTGCCACGGATATGCTCCTCGTTTTCCGGTGAATGGCGTGTGTCAATGTAGATAGAATACATCACTGTTGCCAAATAGCACCAAAAAACGGGTCGAGAAAGCCCGGATGACTAGCTAAACACGGGTGACTGAATGGAATGGGCGGAGTGTGCCGAATGTGCCGGCGCATCGGCCGTGTCCAGACGCTTTTCCTGCGCCGGGTGGCCGATTCACTGCCCGGTGGAATCGCGAGCCTCGTGGCAGATATCGCGGAGTTCCTTCGCGGAGACGTCTTCTAGACGCTTGCCGGCCCGGTCGAGGTGTTCGTTTACCTTGACGGCCGTCTCCTGCATCACGGCATGGGTGTCCTCGCTGCCACCGATGAGGACGTAGTTTTCGCCCCGGGTGAGCCGCTTCTGTCCGTCCTCGGCATCGAGGCCCACGCCCAGCAGAGCGGCCGATTTGCGTTCTTCTTGCGTAGCCTTAACCACGATCGTCTCGCCCCAATGATCCTACAGTGTTGCCGATGGCAGATATCCCGCCGACTGATAGTACTCTACTTCGTCGGGCGGCTCCCGTCACGAGCCTTAGGTGAAGATCTCGTTATCTACGGGACACTGGGGGTTAACGCCTCTTGCTGAAGAGCTTTCGCAGCATCTCATCGGCGGCCGATTGGGTGTCTTCGGCGGCCGGCTTGGGTGGCAAACGGTGCGGCTTCTTCGGCTCTTCCTTGGGCTCTTCGCTCTGGGGATCCTCACCTAAGATCGACGTGTCGCCGGTCAGCGACTGGGTGTTCTGCATGGCCTGCGTGTCGGCCTGGGGAGTTGTGGTCGTGGTTTCATCTTCCTCGAGCCAATCGCTGATGTCCGGTTCGCCGTCATCGGCCGTTTGGACGGTTCGGGCGGCCGCTTCCTGGATGCTTTGGACCTTGGGTTTCTTCTTCCCCCCGACATCGACGGCCAATTCCACCTCGAATTCCAGGGGACCGATCTTCAGGTGGTCGCCGTTCTTCAGCTCGCGCTCGGTTCGCACCCGTTCGCCGTTGACGAAGGTGCCGTTCTTGCTGCCGAAGTCACGGACCGCCGCAAAACCCTCTTCTACCAGGATTACGGCATGGTGTCGGCTAACCAAGTCGCTGCCCGGCCGAAGGTGACAGTCCTCGGCGCGGCCCACGAAGAACTTGGGGCCCGCCACAGGCACTTTTTGCCCGGCGCTTTTCCCGCTGACAACGATCAGATTAACTTCCATCGGCTCACCTTTACCGCAGAGGCACAAACGAAAACGTCAGATAAGAGCGATCCAAAATGCCTCTGTAGTGTCGCCGGTCGGCACCCATGACGCCGACATCACTGCGCCGGCGCCCTACGTGGGGCAGACCCTTCGTCGCCAGAAACGAGAAAATGAATAGATGAAGACTAGTGTCAATGCTAACAGATTTCGCCAACCCCGTCAAATCGGTTTGGGGCGAATACCCACTCCTCATGCGGGGGGTGAGGCTCTTTGGCGGGATTGTTTTCTGGTCCAGGCAGCGCAGCCGTACCGAGATTCTTCCACTTCTTTGGCCTGATCCGCTTCTCCGGAAGACAAAACGGACGGTTCCCAGGTCATCGCCAGACGCTGGGCCAACCGGTCCAGCCACGCGTCTCTCAGCGCGTCCGCATCGATCGGGCGCTCCACCAGATCCTCCACACCCGGCAGTTCGGGCGCGGCAGCCGAACGCCGCAACAGCACGCTGCCGTGCTGTAGGACGGCCCCGCGACGCCGACGCTGCGCGCTGCCGCCGATCTTCCAATCCCCCAGCAGCACATCGCCCGGGCTGCGCCGCTGGAAACAGAGAAACGGCCGCTCCTTGCCCGGGTTACTGCCCGGGTTACTGCCCGGCGTGCCGCATAGCGAGGCCGCCGCGCCGAAATCCCCCAGTACGTCGATCAAGCACGCGTGGACCGATTCATACAGGGTGTCGCGATGGGTTGCCAAGGGGTGCCCGTCCGGTACGACGACGCTGTAGGTCAACTCGCGGTCGTGCACGATGGCCCCGCCGCCCGTCTGACGCCGCACCATCGGGCACTCCCGGCTGGCCGGGTGTTCGGCGCGGTCGGTGTGCGATTGAAAATATCCCAGCGAAATGGTCGGCACGTCCCAGCCGTAGAATCGCCAGGCCATGCCTCCCTGCTCGGCCGACCATTGCAGCAGGACCTCATCGACCGCCATGTTCCATGGGCCGGGGCTTGCCGGGTCGAGGATTAAACGGCATGCGGACATATAGGCGTTTTCGTTGCAAAGCCGCAAGCGGCTAGGGAGTCCAAGTGAGGATCGGCTTTCTCGCGGCTTGGACTTCGTCGGGGCGGCTGATTCGGGTCATGTGCGGGCACTGAGGCAATAGGTGGGACGATTCTTCGGTCACCCGGAACGGGGCCTCGGCGAGGCCGTCCAGTGCCTGCTTGGATTCGGTCTCGGTCGGCTCGATCATCATCGCCTCGCGGACGGTCAGGGGAAAGTAGACGGTCGGGGCGTGGAAGCCGTGGTCCAGCAGCCGTTTGGCGATGTCCATGGCCGAGACGTCCCGCTCGGCCTTCAGCTTGGCGGCCGAGGCGACGAACTCGTGCATGCACCGCTCGCCATGCGGCACGGGCAGGAAATGTCGCACGCGGCTCAACAGGTAGTTGGCATTAAGCACCGCGTTTTCCGACACGCGACGCAGCCCGTCCGGCCCGTGGGTCAACAGGTAGCAGGCCATGCGTACCAGTACGCCCGTGTTGCCGAAGAAGCTCCGCACCCGGCCGATCGACTTGGGCCGGTCGTCGTCGAGCCGGTATTGTTGGCCATCTCTAACAACCACCGGCGCGGGCAAATAGTGTTCGAGCGACTCGGTCACGGCGATCGGTCCGGCACCGGGCCCGCCGCCGCCATGGGGGCCGCTGAAGGTTTTGTGCGGGTTGAAGTGCATCAGGTCAGCCCCGAAATCACCCGGCCGAGTGATACCCAGGATGGCGTTCATATTGGCCCCGTCCAGATAGACCAGCCCGCCGGCGTCGTGTACCATGCGGCTGATCTCTTGGATCCTTCGCTCGAAGATCCCCAGTGTGTTGGGATTGGTAATCATGAAGACGGCCGTCCGGTCGTCGAGCTTGGCGGCCAGATCGTCGATGTCGACCATGCCTTCGCCGTTGCTCTTGACGGCCACGCTCTTGAACCCGCCCATGGTGGCGCTGGCAGGATTCGTTCCATGGGCCCCGTCGGGCACCAGCACGGTCGTGCGCGTCTCGTTTCGGTCGCGGAAATAGGCGGCCGCGACCAGCAGGGCCGCCATTTCACCTTGGGCCCCGGCGGTCGGTTGCAGTGAAACGGCCGGCAGGCCCGCGATCTCGGCCAGCATCTCTTGTGATCGGTAGAGCAACTCGAGCATCCCCTGCAACGTCGACTCGCTCTGGTAGGGGTGCAAGTCGATCAGGCCCGGCAGGCTGGCCAGCCGCTCGTTTCGCTTGGGGTTGTACTTCATGGTACATGAGCCCAGCGGATAGAAGTGCGTATCGACGGCCATGTTCCGGGTCGAGAGGTTCGTGAAGTGTCGCACCACGTCCGGCTCGGACAGTTCCGGCAGCGGCGGCGGACCCTCGGCCAAGGCGCCGCTCGG
>CAYYOX010000465.1:4225-5697 GCA_964473065.1 uncultured Planctomycetaceae bacterium
AGCGGTACGCCGGCGAAGATCCCTTCGGCCTGGGCCCTCTCGAGTAGGTCGTCCAACCGATCCGGGCCGACGCGAAGCACGAACTCCTTGAAGATCGGCCGGTCGAAGGCCCGGACGGCCTTGCCGTTGGCGGAAAGCTTCTCGGCCGCGTAGTTGGCCTTTTGCAGGCAAAGGTTCGCAATCGATCGCAGTCCTTGCGGTCCCATCAGGGCCAGGTAGATGGTTGCTCGCAGGGCCATCAGGCCCTGGTTGGTGCAGATATTGCTGGTGGCCTTCTCGCGGCGGATGTGCTGCTCGCGGGTCTGTAGCGTCAGGACCCAGCAGCGGCGGTCGCGGCGGTCGACCGTCTGACCGATCAACCGGCCGGGCATCCGGCGAACGAACTTTTCGCGGCAGGCCATGATCCCCAGGTAGGGCCCGCCGAACGACATGGGAATCCCCAGCGCCTGCCCCTCGGCCACCACGATGTCGGCCCCGTAGTCGCCGGGTCGCTTCAAGAGCCCCAGGCTGATCGGATCGACCACGGCCACCATGGCCGCCCCGACGCGCCCGGTTATTTCGGTCAAGGTCTCCATCTCTTCGACACAGCCGAAGAAGTTGGGCTGCTGCACGATCACACAGGCCGTTTGGTTGTCGATGGCCGCTTCGAGCGCTTCGGTCGAAAGGGTACCTTCGGCCGTGGGTACGGTGACCAATTGGCCGTCGAGGTTGGTCAGGTAAGTGGCGAGAACCTTTCGATACTCGGGATGCAGACTTGCCGGAACGACCACGCGGCGGCGGCGGGTCGTGTGCATGGCCATGATGGCGGCCTCGGCCGTGGCGGAACCGCCGTCGTAGAGACTCGAGTTCGACACGTCCATGCCGGTCAACTGCGTGATGAGCGTTTGGTATTCGAACAGCGCCTGCAAGTTCCCCTGGCTGGCCTCGGCCTGGTAGGGCGTGTAGGACGTATAGAACTCGCTCCGCGAGGCGATCGCATCGACCACGGCCGGGATGAAGTGATCGTAGCTGCCGCCGCCCAGGAAGCAGGCCCCCTGTCCTGCCGGCGTGTTTTGGGAAGCCAACCGGCCAATATGGGCCGAGAGTTCCAACTCACCCATCGCCGGCGGCAGGTCAAGATCGCGACCAAGCCGCAGTTCGTCAGGCACCACATCAAACAACTCGTCGAGCGACCCGACGCCGATCGCTTCGAGCATAGCCTGTTGATCGTCGGTAGTGTTAGGGATATAGGGCATGGCAAGGTTGGGGCTCGAAGAAGAAAGAAGTCCGCTTCCGTGAAGCTCGCCGCGGAAGGCGAGGTTGAGGACTATTTGGACGTACCCGATTTGGCGAAGGCGGGAGAACTGGCTTCAATTCTCCGCATGGCTTCGCGGTCGTAGACCTTTTCGCCACAGTCGGGGCATTCGTGATAGGCAAGCTTCCCGCCGCTATACGCTTCGCCTTCACACACGCAGACCCACCTTCAGATAACA
>CAYYOX010000466.1:0-5697 GCA_964473065.1 uncultured Planctomycetaceae bacterium
TCGACCTTGCGGTTGCCGTCGGTGTCACCCGGTGCGGCCTGGAAGACGCCGATGTCGACGGCCGAGGCCGCGCCGTCCGGTAGGAATCGGTTGACGTAGTAGACGCCGTTTTCACCGGCCGGGTCGTCGGTCGCGTTGCCGAACCAGAGGCCGGCGCCGAGGTAATCGCCTTCGTTAGGCAACGCACCGGCCACGCCGTAGGAGAGCGGGATCGATCCGCCGGGAACGTCGGGTCCGAAATCGCCCTTGAATCCGCCATCTTCCTCGACGTTCGGGGTGGCTTGCATGACGGTCAGGGTCTGATCGCCCCAGATCGGACTGCCGGCGGAAGTCATCGATTTCTGGCCTTCCACTTCCAAGGTTCCGGCGATCCAGGCAATGCCTGAGGCGCTTTCGATGACGCCACTGCCGTCCATCACGAGTTTGCTGTGCGACTCGCCGGAGATGTCGACATGCAAACCGGCCTGCGTGGGGCCGCCGTCTGCGGCTTCTTCGGCCAGTTCCAGTTCGCCGACCAGCGTGGCCGTACCGGGACCGACATTGAGCATCCCGGCGACAAAGACGACCGCCGGATGCGGATCCGGATCGACTGAGCCGAGTTGTGCTCCGTCACCGAGGTTCAGATTGGCGAGACTCAGTCCGCCAGCCTGTTCGACGGTCAGCGTGACACTGTCTTCTAAGGTCAGGTCGCCGAAGACGACCTCGAAGGGCGTGTTGGCGATCATGGCCGTGGTGGCCTCGACCGTGATGTTGGTGTTGGGATGGTTCACCTCGCGGGAAACGAGTCCCTGACCGGCGTTATACAGAATGCCTACGCTACCCGCGTCGAGTCCCCGGTCGTAGATGAAGACCTCGTCGATCGACCCGTACCAACCTTCGTTAATGGCGTCAATGTTATTACCGATCGACACGTAGGCATCGTTGGCAAGCGGACCGCCATTGACGGGTTGGATCGTACTGATCAACTGATTGTCGATATACAGGCTGGCGTTGGTTCCGTCATAGCTGAGGGCTAAGTGTTGCCAGACGTTAGGCACATTACACTGACCGCCGGTCTGGGTGAAGTCGCTGTTGATAATCGACTGAAACTCCGTTCCCGTGCCGCCAGTGCCCAAATAGGCGCCCCACTGGAAGCTGTGCATCATCACGATCCGGCGCCAGGGTTGGATGACATCGAACGTCGTGCTGACCCAGGTCGAGATGGTAAAGGGCTGATTGGCTTCAAGTTGCATCGGATTGGCCGAGACGAGCCGCCCGCCGTCAAACTTCAACGCATCATTGAGTTGCCCAGTACCGGGAACTACGGTAAGGCCAGGATCGCTATAGAGGACACCGTCCAGCGCGCTGCCGCCGGTGCCCAGGTTGGGCGTTACGCCGCCGGTGACTTCATCGAACGGGTAGTAGATCACGGGATTCTCGGGCATGCTCACGGAGCCGAGCACGTCGAACGTGCCGCCGGTCAGCCGGATCTCATTGGATACGCCCGTATTGGCCAGATCGGCGCCCGCGACGCTAAACGGATTCTCGGCGTTGGTGCTGAAGGTCGTCCCGCTGAGCTCCATGGCCTGATGGACGGTAATGGGAACGAGTCCCGAATCGACGGTTCCTCCACGGAGGTTCAAGGTTTGCACGTCCAGCGCGGCGCCGGCGGTAAACTGCCCGCCGCTTGCCGTCAGCGTGTCGAGCTGCCCGCCGGCTCCGGCGGTCACGTTACCCGAGTCGACCAGTACGTTGCTCGCTGGCCCGACCAATGCGTCGGCCAGATGGAGGCTATACCCGCCGCTGGACCGCAGGGTCAAGGCCGTATCGGCGGGGATTTGGATGTCGTTCGGGCCGTCGAGTTGGACGGTCATCGGGCCCGTCTCGCCGGCCGTGCCCGGTCCGGCCGCCAGGGCGCCGTTGCTGGTGATGACGACTTCGTTGTCGTAGGTCACCGGGGAAGCCACTCCGGGCTTGGCCGAGAAGAGGGCTTCGCCGCCGTTGATATCTAGCGTGGCCCCGGCGATGGGGTTTGAGCCATGGTAGCCTACCAGTCGGCCCGCTTGAACGTCAAAGGTCGCGCCGGTCAGATCGTTGGCCTCGGAATCGAGGATCAAGTCGGCCGGACCGCGTTTGATGATCGTGGCCCCGGGTGCCAAGATAGTACCCGGCGAGGTGTTCACTAGCGTGTCGAACCCGGCCTCTTCCGCCGCGGCCGAAACGGCCGTGTTCTGGAAGGCGATGCTTGTTGTCCCGGAGGTGGTCAAGACGCCTTCCTGAATGTCCAACGATCCGAACAAGGCGCTGGTGGCCTCAATGGCTATGGCCGAGTCGGCCGTGACGGTTAGCGAGTTGGCCGTCAGGTCGAGGTCACTGGTCGCCCCGGTGGGCATGACGCTAACGTCATCCGCGTTGACGGAACTGCCGTCGAGGTTCCATAGAGTCAACCGGGTGATCGGGCCGGAGGCGGTAAAGGAGTAGTTCAGTTCGGTCCATCCGTTGACGTTTTCCTCTACGATGAACGTCTCGTCGAGATAGACGACCGCCCCGTCAGGCGTTGTAGCCGACACGATACCCGAGTGAGGGTTTAACAGCCCGGTGTTCCATCCGGAACCCCAGAATTGGAGTTGATACTCCTGGCCGGCCTCGGTCGGGAAATCCTGGTAACTGCCTCCGTCGAGAGCGCCGTTGCCGACGTGCATCATCCATTGACCGGAGTGGGCGGACGAGCCGTCGTTCCATCCGTTGAAGGCGCCATAGGAATTGACGATCGGCGTCCAAAAGGCCGGAACCGTATTGTTGCCGCTGTTGATTTCGAAGCTGCCGTTGAGCACCATGTTGGTCGACACCTGCAACGTGCCGCCGTCGAGCGTGATGTCGGAAGTTCCCAGCGAAGCGGGAGTGCGCGTAAGAAGTGTCCCGTCGGAAATGGTCACCGGCTTGCTGTAGAGAATGTCGCTGCCAAGCAACTCGAGCGTTCCGCCCACGACGGCCCAATCGGCGGCGGCGCCCAGGTTGGTCGGGCGGTTCGTGGCGCCGAGGGCCCAGTAACTCGGTCCGCCCTTGGCCACAGTGACATCGTTTCCGCCGATGTCGATCGTGCCGTAGTTGGTGGGAATCTGCGGGTCGAAGCCGACCATTCCCGTGGTGTCCGGCGGCACGCTCGTGCCTCCGGCGAACGTGATGCCCGGGGCCGTTCCGGTCGTGCTGAGGATTCCCTGGTGAAGCGTCAACGAAGCGAAGGCCGTGTCGACGCCGTTGTTGACATTCAGCCCCGAGTCGGCCGAGACGGTGATTTGCATGGCCGCCATCTTGGCCAGATCGAGTGCGCCGTCCGCCGGCGTCGTGCCGGGCGCAGCGTGCAGCGCGGAAATTTCCGTGGAGTCCAGCGCCGCGTTGTAGATGAACACTTCGTCGACCGAACCGATGAACGCGAGGGCGCCATCGCGGTTGTCGCAGCCGATCGTCAAGAGAGTCGCCGGCGAAAAGACCATCGGGAAGTTCGACCGCCCGACCTCGAGGCCGTCACGATAAGAGACGACCCGGTTGCTGTCGCTCGGATCCCAAGTCAGCGTGTATTGGTGCCATCCGCCGTCCGACAGCAAACCGTCGGGAATCGTTCCCCAGGTCGCTCCGTCACCGAAATGCCATGATCCCCAGCCCATGCCGTAGCCGGACACATCCGCCGCTCCCCACCTTGACAACGGCGGGTTGGTCGTGCCGGTGATGTCGTTGGCCCACAAGGAGACGGTCATTCCGTTGGGGAACGTGCGGAAGTCGGCATGATCGTCCACAAAGAGGTAGTCGGTGCCGAACATCTGCACGGCATTGCCGGAGGCACTTGTGACGGCAGTCGCCGGGAAGCCGCTGATCGAGAGGTCGTGTCCGTTGCCCGAGTCGTCTGCGCCGAGGTTGCCCGCGTCGTCGAACGACCAGTAGGCGACCTTTCGTCCGCCCGGGTCGAGGCTGAGCGTCCCGCCGGCCAGTTGCACGTCGGTCACTCCGTCGAGCGGATCGGACCCGTTGGCCTTGAACGTACCGCCCTCGACCTGCAGCACGGTGGCCGGATCGGACGACATGTTGTAGACTTCCAGGATCCCGTTGCCCTGCTTGGCCAGGATCCCCGAGCCGGCCGTGAGGCTGTTGACGGTCGCGCTCTTGCCGATGGCCAGGTTGGCGTTGCCGTCGGCGGTCAAGGCGTCGATGGCGCCTCCGCCCGCGGATAGTTGGGCATCGGCTTGCAATTGTATAGTGGTTCCAGCCGCAGAATCTACATTGCGGGTGACTGACAAGGACTGACTCGGCGCGATTACAACGCCGCCGCCGGTGACATTCAAGTCGTCGGCCACGGCCGGTGCGTCGATGGTCACGGTTCCGCCGGGGATCGTGGCGATCGCCATGGCGGTCGGGATGTCACCGATCGCGGCGCCGCCGTCCCAGTGCGAGTCGACCCCGGAGCCGGAATGCCAGGTATCGATGCTCCCGTCCCAGGTAAGCGTGTCGAAGACGCCATCGTAGTGTTCGAGGATCTCGACGTCGCTCAAGGCCCGATCGTAAATGGCCAACTCGTCCATCATGCCGAGAAAACCCTCGAACCCGGGAATGTTGCTGTTGTTCATTCCGAACGTCAAGTCGAAGTCGTTGACGACGAGTAACCCGGTGCCGGTGGTTGTGCCTTCGAGCACGCCGTCGACGTAGATCTTCATGTTGTCCAGCGCGACGGCCGAATCGTAGGTTGCCACCACATGGTGCGAGATGCCGTCGGTTACCGTACTCTGGCTAATCGTATCAGGTGCGTTCGTAGTGGCAAAGATCCCCGCTTGCCCGGCGCCGGGAACCGTGCTCAAGACGAACCCGTTGAAGTGGTCCTTGTCCATGATCCGGTCGTAGGCCCCGTTGCCTTGGGTGACGATCCAGGCTTCCAAGGTGATGGCGGTGGTGATGTCCAACAGATCGTTGTCGAGCACCGTGACATAGTCGTTGTCGCCGTCGAGGCTCAGGCCGTTGCCCAGCTTGTCGAAGTCGTTGGGCAACAGTTGCACGCCGTCGCCGTTGTAGGTCCCGTCGAGCACGGAACCGGTGAGGGCCGAGTTGGCGGCCGGGCCGAGCGTGTCGGCGTCCTCGAAGCTCCAATAGCCCACTGGGCCGTCCGCCAAAACGATGTCCTGATAGACGCCGGCTTCTGTCGTGGTGACCAGGGCAATCATTACGCACAACGCTGCCAACACAATTTGTTTTGTCACGACCATGAGAATTCTCCTATTCGAGACGGGGAAAAGAAATCGACTTAACAGCAAATGAAAAGTTCCGGCCTCACGCACTAAACCAAAACGGACGCACGGACCAGTACGCCGCCAATACACGTGTGCCACTCTCTGTCTGAACGACAGTCATTGGGAATAATCCCTATTATCCACATAGTCTATCAGAAATCCTCCGCAACGCAAGCCCCCCGCAAGAGGTGTGGAAGAGAATCGAAATCAGCCTGATTGGGGGGAGGTCATGGTACGGCAGAGTGAGACCTATCCAGACTTGCCAACTTTACAGACGCTGTTGGCAGTAACTTGGGATGAGTGAACAACCCTTCCCCATAGACAGCAAGGGCGGGCAAGCTGCCCGTGGTTCCCCGAGAATTCACTTAATCCGGCAAAAGGTGACAGTCACCAATGGCACTGCCGACCGGGTTTTGCGCAGAAGGTGACTTGACGTGATGCGTTG
>CAYYOX010000467.1:0-5693 GCA_964473065.1 uncultured Planctomycetaceae bacterium
CGCGCCGGGCACGACGTGACGGTGGTGACCTGCGCGCCGAATTGCCCCAACGGCGTCGTTTACCCAGGGTACAAGAACCGCTGGTGGCGGCAAATCGAGGAGATCGAAGGCGTTCGCGTGGTCCGCACATGGACCTATGTGGCCCCCAACGCCGGAACACTCAAGCGGGTGCTCAACTACGTTTCCTTCATGCTATCGGCCGTCGTGGCGTCGATTCGACTGCCGCGTCCCGACGTGGTCGTGGCCACGTCGCCCCAGTTCTTCTGCGGGTGGGCCGGGGTGTTCGTCTCCTGGATGAAGTGGGTTCCGCTGGTCCTGGAAATCCGCGACATCTGGCCCGAGTCGATTCAAGCGGTCGGCGCGATTCGCAATCGTCGGGTCCTGGGGGCCCTCGAACGGTTAGAGCGCTGGATGTATCGATCGGCAACGCACATCGTGGCCGTGGGAAAAGGCTATCGCGACAACGTCCTCGGCAAAGTCGACGTGTCGGAACGAATCTCCGTGATCACCAACGGCGTCGATCTGGAGTTCTATCGACCGCAAGATCCCGACGTCCGATTCCTTCACATTTGGGACCTGGAGGACAAGTTCGTTTGCTCCTATGTCGGCACGATCGGGATGGCTCACGGCCTGGAAGTCGTGCTGGAGGCTGCCAAGATCCTCAAACGCAAGGGCCGTGGCGACATTGCTTTCGTTCTCGTCGGGGACGGCGCCCAGCGGCAAAGTCTTCAAGAGAAGGCCAAGAGTGCCGGCCTCGAAGACCTGGTCGTCTTTGTCGGTCGACAGCCCAAGAAAGAGATCCCCGCAATCCTCGCAAGCTCCCATGCCTGCCTGATTCATCTGAGGGACTGCGAACTGTTTCAGACCGTCTTGCCGTCGAAAATCTTCGAGGTCATGGCCATGGGACGGCCCATGATCATGGGCGTGGGTGGAGAGGCCCGCGAGATCGTGATGCAATCCGACGCGGGCATCGAGATGGAACCCGACTCCGCCGAGTCGCTCGTGCAGGCCGTGGAAATCATGGCCGACGATCCGGAGGCCACGGCCCAGCGAGGTCGACTCGCCCGTGACTACGTCGCCGAACACTTCGATCGGAACGTCTTGGCCGCGAGGTTTCTAACCCTGCTCGAGGTCGTAGCAGGCAAGGAAGAGGCGGCAAAACCGATCGAGGAACCTGCGGTCACGGAGGCGCCCGACGAAATCATGGCCGACAGCGAGCAATCCCCGTAGCCGACGCCTCAGCCTGCGCGCCGGTCCTGCGTTCGCTATCGATTGCCGGTAGTTCGTCCGGGACGGCCAATCCGGCCATTCGCAAGAAACCGGCCAACAACAGATAGCCCGTGTCGGTCAGGATCGATTCGGGATGGAACTGCAGTCCGGCTACCGGCAGCGTGCGGTGACGCAGGGCCATCACCATGTCGTCGTCCGTTCGGCCCGAGACTTCCAAGCACTCCGGCAAGGAAGCTCCGTCGACCACCAGAGAATGGTAACGGCACGCGATCAACGGATTCGGCAGATCGCGAAACACGCCGCGTCCGTCGTGCTGGATTTCTGAAGTTCGCCCGTGTACCGGCTCTTTGGCCCGGATGATGCGGCCGCCTAGTGCCTCGGCAATCGCCTGATGCCCCAGGCAAACGCCCAGCATGGGCAACTCCCCATGGAACTGCCGCACGAGTTCCAGCGAACAGCCCGCCTGTTGCGGAGTACACGGCCCGGGTGAGATGACGATCGCCTCGGGCCGCATGGCGCGAACCCCGTCGGCATCGACGGCCGAGTTGCGCACCACGCGCGTCTCGTGGCCCAAGCGCGCGAAGTATCGCGCCAGGTTGTAGACGAAACTGTCGTAGTTATCGATCAGCAGAATCATTCGAGTGCCCTAAGCATCCCCTCGGCCTTGTGCCAGGTCTCTTCATATTCAAGTTCGGGCTGCGATTGGGCCACAATGCCGCCGCCGACCGGGGCTTGCCACCAACCTCGACCGGCCGTAATCGTGCGGATCAGGATGCTCAAGTCGAGCGACCCGTCGAAGCCCAAGTAACCCAGCGATCCGCAATAGGCGCCGCGTGCGGTCGATTCCAACTCGGCGATGATTTCCATGGCCCGAACTTTCGGCGCGCCGGTGATCGACCCGCCGGGAAAGGCCGCCCGAACCAACTCCAACGCAGAACACTCCGGCCGCAAACGGCCGCGCACCGCCGACACCAGATGCAACACGTAAGCATAGCGCTCCACTTCGCAAAGCTGGCTGACGTGCACGCTCTGCGGCTCACAGACTCGCGAGAGATCGTTTCGCAGCAGGTCGACGATCATCACATTCTCGGCCCGATCCTTTTCGCTCTGTTGAAGCTCGGCTTGGGCCGCATGATCGATCCGCTCATCGGCCGTTCGTTGCCGGGTCCCCTTGATCGGCCGCGATTCCACTTCACTGTCTAGAACCCGCAAGAATCGCTCGGGCGAAGCACTGGCAATCTGAAACCCGCCCAGATCGAAATAGCCCGCAAACGGGGCCGGGTTCCGCCGACGCAGTCGTAAGTACAACGACACCGAGTCGTCGGCCGCCGGATACAGCAACCGCTGGGCCAAGTTTACCTGGAAGACATCTCCGGCATGGATGTACTCGATGGCCTTTCGGACCGCCTGCAAATACCCGGCCTTCGAGAAGTTACTAGTGAGCTTTCCTCGGCCGGTGATCGGGAACTGGGGCGCAAGGTCCTTGGCGATAATATCCGGCAGTCGGATTGCCGCATCGAGCGCCGGACTTTCAGGCGGCCGTTCCTCCAACCATGCCCGAACTTGCCGAATCCGTTGCTTCGCGCGCCGTTGTCTCTCGGCGGGATCGCTCAGGGGAAAACCTTGGGAAATGATCCACGCCCGACGCTCGACATGATCGAAAGCCACCACGACGTCATAAAACCCGACGGCCAAGGCGGGCGTCTGAAACTCGTCGATTCTCGCTCCCGGCAGCTTCTCCAGACTTCGCCCCAGATCGTAGCCGAACAGTCCCGCCGCACCGCCTTGAAACGGCGGCAATCCGGGAAGCGTTTCGGCCGGGAATTGCGCCATGCGTCGACCCAACTCGCGCAGCCCGTCGCTACCGTCGGCGGCAACTTCAAAGTAATCGAACGGGTCGGCGGCCACGAACGAGTAGCGTCCCAGCGTGGGCTCATTCAGCGCACTGTCGAGGAACAGGCACTTTGCCCGGCGAGAAAGCCGCAAGAATACCTCTTCCGGCGCGGGGGCCGGCGTAAGTTCTTCCACAAGCGGCATGATACGGCAGGAAGTCAGTACGTCGCTCACCGGTCAAGGCGGAGGGGGAATTCACTGTCAACATGGGATAGAAAGGGAATCAACTCAACGCCAAGCAACTAACCTCCGGCGGCGTCGAGGCCCACGCTCGTTTCTAACAGGGAAACCGCCCGAAAGCAAGGTCCCCCTAGGCTCGGTCAGCCACGATCAGCCGCCGACGGCCACTCCCCAGCTTACACCGGAACGTCGTGCGTGTCGTCGATGATGGTAAACGGGTGGATCGCACCCATGCCCCCAAGCTGGTGGGCCGTAGTGATATTCTTGTACAATCACCGGCCGAGCCCGCTCGTGAATCACGACCGGCCTCTCTCGCGGGCGCGGCGGCTCCTGCATCGCCTTGGTCACCTGGGCGCTGACCCCTTGCTGCTGCAAATAGATCAAATCGGATGTCTTTAGCGGCGCCGCAACCCCGTGGGCTCGGACGTGATTGACGATCAATCCGTCGTCCACGCCGGCCTGGGTCATTTCCACCACTTCGCTTAGGGTAACGGCCTCTGCCGAGACTTGCCGGCCCATCTGTTGTGCGATCATGGCCCGATTTTGAGCCTCGATTTGGTCCAATTCACTGCCAACGACCGCCCCGGTAATCGCTCCGAGTCCGGCCCCGATAGCCGCTCCGGCCCCGGCGTTGCCGCTTGCATTGCCGATAAGCGCTCCCGTGCCTGCACCGAGAAGTCCCCCGAATAGCGCGCCCTGGTCGGCCCGATAGGGAGATCGGCACCCCGCCAAAGCCACCGCGAGCAAGCATATCACTGCCAAGGTCGAAAGATTGTAGCTTTTCATCAAAACGCTCCAGAGGAAAGACGGCTTCTTTGCTGGCCCAGTTGGCGGCGGATTATTCCAATATCGACCGCGGGCGTCAAGAAAAGACAGCGAATATAGGGCAACAAGGGGAAATGGGCTATCGAATCCTGCCAAAAACCGCCAATGGCACACGTTTGGGGGGATGCCTATGGCTGTCGACGATGCTTGCAGACGCCCGGATGTTGCGTTAGAATGGACCGTACGTGGGATTTGCGGCCGCTTGCAGCCATGACTGCTAAAGTGCCATCGCCGGGTTCCAATTACGTTTTCCTTGGCGATCCAACTTGACCCGAGCAAGCCGCGACCGTCCAATAGGACGCCCGTCGCGGTTTTTTTGCGCCCCAGCGGATAACCAAAGGGAAGATTAGTATGACCAAAGAACCTTTTTCGATCGAGAAGTATTTCGCAACGCGGCGACCCTCGACGCTGGCTGTCCATGCGGGCGAAGATCGCCAGAAGATGGGCAACGCCATAACGGATGCTATCTTCTGTGCAGCAACCTATACCTTCGCCGATACGCAGGCGGCGCTCGACTACCTCGAACAAGACCAGCCTCGCGAGGAATACGGTCGTTACGGAAACCCCGGCGAGAGGGTGGCCGAGCGGAAACTCGCGGCGATGGAAGGCGGCGAGGCGGCGTTGGTTTACTCCTCGGGCATGTCGGCCATTGCGGGGTTGCTGCTGAGCAAGCTGCAATCGGGAGACGAGGTCATCCTGTTCGATGAGTGCTACCATCGCACGCGGGAGTTTTGCGCCAAGCACTTGGGTAAGTTCGGCGTGGTCACGCATCAGATCCCGGTCTGCGACTACGAGAAGATGGAAGCGGCCATCAACCCGGCCACCAAACTGCTGATCAGCGAGTCGCCGACCAATCCCCACCTGAGCGTCGTTGATCTGGAGCGGTTTGTTGGGCTCGGAAAGAAACATGGCATCGAGACCGTGATCGACGCCACCTTGGCCACCCCGTATAACCTTCGGCCGCTGGAGGCCGGCGTGGACTACGTGGTCCATTCGGTGACCAAGTATCTTTCCGGACACAACGACATGCTCGGCGGCGTCCTGATCACCACGCAAGAGAAGATCGAGCCGTTGCGGAAGTATCGCGGTGTTGTCGGCATGATAAACGCGCCGCACAACATCTACCTGTTACTGCGCGGTCTGAAGACGTTCGAGTTGCGAATGCGGCGACACAACGAAAACGGCCTGGCCTTGGCGCGTTTCCTCGATGAACATCCTCGCGTGGAGAAGGTCTACTATCCGGGCCTACCCAGCCATCGCGATTACGAGGTGGCCCAACGCACGATGACCGGCTACGGCGGGCTGGTGACGTTCCTGGTTCGCGACGCCGACGCGCGGCAGACGAGCGACGTGATCGATGCGGTTCGGATCCCTCGAATCGCCCCGAGCCTCGGCGGCGTGGAATCGATTATCGAGCAGCCGTTGATAATGAGCTATTACGATTACACGCCCGAACAACGTCGCGCCGTGGGTATTTTCGATAATATGGTCCGTGTTTCCTGTGGTATCGAGAACACCGAGGATCTGATCGATGATTTCAAGCAGGCGTTGGCGCGGTAGTCACG
>CAYYOX010000468.1:0-5685 GCA_964473065.1 uncultured Planctomycetaceae bacterium
GGTCCCCTCTCCCTCTGGGAGAGGGTTAGGGTGAGGGCTTGCGTGTCTTTTCTATAGCCCTCACCCCCGGCCCCTCTCCCAAAGGGAGAGGGGAGATTGAATTCACGTTTGGCAAAAGCCAGTTAGTTGCCAACTTCTTTCCGCGAGCAATCCGGCGGTAAAGTTTGCCAAGTTACCGCAGGTTATACGACGGGGTTCCATCGTACTGTTTATGCTATCGGCGGCTGTGGGAACTACTGTAGATTCTTCGTGAGAAAGGAGGGTTATATGGCCCCTTGGCCCCCTGCCGAAGACTACTATCAAACTTAAATTGCGTGCCTATTCCCTGGCAGGAATCGCGGTTCAACCGGGAGCCGTTGCCAGTAAAGTCTTCACAGGTTACCCGACTTGACGGGCCCTCGTGCCGCATGGTGAAAAGGCAAGCTGTGCATGGCTCGGCTTTCAGCGGATAACTGCTAGAGTCTTCGGAATCCGTCTAATCCCTTCCTTGCTTTGGGACCGAATTGCAGAATAGGCGCCCCTCAATGAATGATTCAGGCGAATAATTCCATAGCGGGGCCATTTGAGCTAAGAAACGGAGCCGTTCGCATGAAGAAGTCATTGTTTGTCTTTTCGCTTTTGTGTCTGTTTGCCACCCTGCCCTTGATGGCGCAGGAGAAGGTCCGATCGAACAACGAGAAACCTTCGTACGCTCGCCTTTCGCCCGGCGACGTGACCACCACGCCCGAGATGTGGTTCTACGAGCAGTATCGGGCCGACCACCTCGACCCGAAAATGGCCGTCCGTCGCAACGCCGAATTTCGAGCCAACCAGCGTCGGCGTCGGATCGAGTCGATGAAGTGGTTCGGCTTATCGAACGCACGGCCGAACGTCGGTGTGGATCCCTACCATGGAGACTGGGGGCCGCGTTGGGTGTCGGGCAACGGCCGGTATCCGTATCGTTGGGCCGGCGCGGGACGCCCCACGGTGATTGTCCAGTCACCGTAGTAAGCCGACGATTTGATATTCGGTGTGTTGCGGCTGAGATAGCCAAAGCAATCAATGCGCCCCGCGGGCATGGGCTAGCGACTCGATCGCCTGATCGGTGTTCCCTACTTGGCGATGCCATTGGCTCAGCGCGAGCCAAAGGGGACGACCATCGGCATTGGGCATGACGCGGGCCGCGGCTTCCAGCGACTCGGCGGCGTCTTCGAACCGCTGTTCACGCCGGGCAATCTCGGCCCGAAGCATTTCCACGGCCGCAGTCGCCGGGCCCGCATCGCCGATCTTCTGAAGCGAAGCGGCCGCCTGGCGGGTCATCCCCAGTTCAACGTATCCGACCGCTTCCGAGAGGCGTTTGATCGCTCGAATCGGTGGTTGGTTTGTCGCTTTCATGGTCTCGGTCCCCGTAAGGTTATTCGCCCAAAGCACGCCGTCTCTTGGTTGGGGTGGGAACTTCCTTCTCCACGCCAAACAACGTGCAATCGTTGTGCCATGCCCGAAGAAACCAGTGCCTAATCGACCTAAGAGTTTGTTCAGAAAGGCCTTACGAAAAACTGCTCGGCAAAGAGGTCGTGCAAGCTGTTGCACGTTTTGGCAGTCGGCCGGTATTTTAGACAGGAATACCTGCCACAAAGGCGGTCGTCTTGCCGCAGCTAGTTTGTGTTGATAATAGCATGTTGATTGACATCGGTAGGCTCTCGCGGGCTTTCCCTGTCACACCACCGGGCATAAGGGGCACGTACCACGGCGGTTCGACTGAGTTAAGCGTCCGAAGACGCGGCTAATCTTGGAAGGCCGATCGAGAATCGGATGATCGCGAAAGTCATGCTCTGCGTCACGCTGGCCGCCGTGTCCTCGATCGCGTCTTTCGTCCTGGCGGCACGCAACATTGCCCACGGCGATCGGCTACCCTGGACCTGGTTGGCGGCCCTGGTGCTGGGATGGTACGCGTTCGTCGATTTCTGGCTGCTGCCGTTGTTGCGCACGTCGTTGTAGACTATCCCTGTTACGCGTGGGTCTTCGTGCCTCGACCCGCCCTACGACTACGAGGCAGTGAAGCTTCATTTGTCGGAGACATGCCGCGCTCAATCCGGCGGGCAAAGGGCGTCCACGATCTCTTTCGTCAGACCTGGTTCAACCTGCCGCTGATGCTCCCACTCCAGCACTCGGTTGATCGCGGCGACTTCCTGGGCCTCGCGAAGGACACTCTCCTTGATCATGTTATTCTGCCACAACCAGTGGGCCACTTCGCACCAGTACCAGAGAGGAGCACCGTCGGTGATGTTGCAAGCGGGAGCGGGGAATGCGCCCGGACCACGCGCGCCGGTGAGGTATTGATTCACTAGCTGTCGGCTGCGACCAATTCGGCGCGCGATATCTGCTTGAGTGACCAAGTTGCAAACATCCACACGAATCACGACAGCATGGATGTTTGCCTCTCTAATATCACGAATCGCGCTGATGATGGCGTCCTTGATCGACGACGCGGTACGCGAAAACGTCAGATACATCCTGCCGAAGCGAACGCTAATTGTCGCATCGTCACACCCGGCCTCGAAAAGCGCGTCTTCGATGCCGGTATTGACTTCACAAACGCCGTCAAGGAGCAACGTAAACTCGTGCTCGATTTTTCGACTTGTACTACGACTCATCATCGTTTCCACAATGCGGACAGAGGTCTACTTCACGGCGAATTTGCCGTGCATGATTCTCTGCGTTTCGGGGCGTACCCCAAACGCTGACGATGCAACCTTCTTGACTGGATTGGGGACAAAACAGGCGCCCCCACGCATGGCCCTTCGAGCTTTCAACTCGCCAGCCAAGCGATTCAGCGTAACAGACCGCTTGCTCAATGTGCTTGTCCGGATGCCGGGGTCTCGCCATGCTGCACTAGTATTCTAGATCGGGTGTTGACATGTGTCAAGCAAGAAAAAGGGGCAAACAATGTGAGCCCGGCCGATAACGCCTGTTTTGCATTTCTGCTTGGCGTATAGTCTTACGGACACACTGGTTACGGTTTTAGGGGCTCACACTTGCCGGTGCCATTTGGGACATGCGTACAGTTGCCCTGCTGGTGCTGGAGATTAGAGAGGCGGGGCGGCCCGATGTCAAGGCCCTGCGTCGAATCGTCGCGGAAACCATCGAAAAGTGCCGGTCAAGGCCGCAGATCAGGGCTCGCACTGACGAATCCTCTGCCCAGAAACACTACTCTCCCGGAATGCGTTTTGATACAATCCCCAACAGCCGTCAGCGCGACGTTCCCGACTGAGTTCAACGAAGCCTTATTCCTGATCGTTACGCGACGACTGAGAAAACGCTATCCATTGCACCACAGACTACTTGAGCAAATGAGACGACACACAGGCACGCTTTTCGAGTTGCTTGCGTTGACGTTGACCACTGTGTATCTGTTTTGGCGTTGGGCCGACCATTCGTCCCGCGGGAACCCGGTTGGCTTCTACCTCAGCTTCAATCTTGTTCTCGCTGCCTTGCCGTTACTGTTCGTAGCGACAGTGATGTATCTAACCGTTCCGAAGTCGCGTTTACGAGCAATTGCCGCTGCATGTGCACTCACCATTTCACTGTGTTACCTTGCAAGTATGGGTTCAGACCTCCGACGTTTTCAGATTCTTGGTGGCCCAGGCTCGAAGGAAATGCAGAACCTCGTTATGAATCAAGATCTTTTACCTGGTACGGTTGGGCAATGGCTCCAAGGCGCCGCATTGCGGATACGTCGCGAGTTCTGTTCGACTGCCCTGATCTCGCTTCTCTTGGTTGCCTACGTTTTGCGTTTGTCCACAGCTTATGGAAGGTACGAATCGTCAACAACAAGCGATAACGGCGTTAGCTCCTGCGGCAGAAGACATTAGAACTACCACAGAGAGCACCGAGGACACAGAGAGGACGGACAACAATGAATCTTCTCTGTGTTCTCGGTGAGCTCTGTGGTTTCCCTTCTTTGTCTTTGTTAGGAAGAAGATTCGTCAGGGCGAGCCCTGACCTACGGGCTGGTTAGGAAAAGTAGATCCAGACGGCGACCATTATGGCGACTAGGCCTAGGGTCCATAACAGTGAGGAGCGGCGGTCTGGCTGCTGGTCGGCGTCTTTTCTGGCGCGCTGGAAGGTTACGCCGACGAGTTGTTCTTCGGGCATGGGTGGGCCGGTTAGGCTGACTGCGACCAGTACGATCGTGCATAACACGAACAGATAGACAGCGAAGTGGAGGAAGTTGATCTGGGCGTATTGCAGCCATAGGCCGTCGAGCGATTTCTCTTGGAGCTGCAGCACGAGTTTTCCCATCCCTAGCACGAAGCCGGTCAGCAGGGCCGCGATCGCGCCGCGCGAGTTGGCTCGGCGCCAGAAAATCCCGATCAGAAAGACGGCCGTTATCGGCGGGGCGATGTAAGCCTGAACGTTTTGTAAGTAGACGAACAGCGCGTCGGAGACGTGTTTCATCAACGGGATCCAGAGGATGCCGAGCACGACCAGCACGACGGTCGAGAGTTGCCCGACCAGCACCAACGTCCGTTCCGAGGCCGTGGGCACCATTTTTTTGAACACGTCCAAGGTGACCAACGTCGAGCAGGAGTTGAAGACCGAGGAGAGGGAACTCATCAAGGCGGCCAGTAGTCCGGCGATCACGAGCCCCTTCAGCCCGGGCGGCAACAGTGCGCCGACCAGCGCCGGCAAGGCGGCGTCCGATCTGGGGAGATCGAGTTGGCCCGAGGCGGCCAATGCAGCGGCGATTACGCCCGGAATGACGAACAGGAACAGCGGCAATTGTTTCAGGTAGGCGGCAAACAGGGTGCCCTTGATGGCCTGTTGTTCGTCGCGGGCGGCCAGCACGCGTTGGACGATGAACTGGTCGGTACACCAATACCATACGCCGATCACGGGAATGCCGAACACGATCCCCGTCCAGGGGAAATCGGGATCGCTCATCGGCTTCCACATGTCGAACATGCTCGCTTCAGTGGCATCGAGCATGGCGTTCCAGCCGCCGAGTTGCCAGAGTCCGGCCACGGTGACGGCCACGGCGCCGCCGATCAGCACGAAGCATTGCAGCATGTCGGTATAGAGCACGGCCCGCAGCCCGCCGAGGATGGTGTAGATGCCGGTGGCCAGCACGACGATCAGGGCCCCGATCCAGAAGCTGTAGTCGGCCGGTTCGGTGATCCCCATCCAGCCCAGCAGCGAGATCATGGGCTGCATCCAGGCATAGTCTTTGACCGTCTCGTAGATCCCCATCCACTCGAACACGATGCCGCCGGCGGCGATCGTGACCGAGACCTTGGTCAACACATAGCCGATGATCGAGATGATGGCCAGATACCAGCGAGCGGCCGACGAGTAGCGACGCTCAAGGAACTCGGGCATGGTGAACACGCCGCTGCGCAGATAGAACGGCACAAAGAGCCAGCCGAGGATCAGCAGGCAGACGCCGGCCATAATCTCGAACTGCCCCATGGCCACGCCGCTCTTGGCCCCCGCGCCGGCCAGCCCGACCAGATGTTCCGAGCCGATATTCGAGGCGAACAGTGAGGCCCCGATCACAAACCACCCCGCATTGCGCCCGGCCAGAAAATACCCGGCCGAGGTCTCGCGAGTAGCCCGTTCTCGAAACGTCACCCAACCGGCCACGCCGAACACCAGCAGGAAATAGGCGCCAATAAACAGCCAATCGAACGGTTCAAGCATAGCAAC
>CAYYOX010000469.1:0-5685 GCA_964473065.1 uncultured Planctomycetaceae bacterium
CGGACGGCGCGTTAAACACCGGCGGCCCGGTTGTTGCCTGGGGTCCGACGGGCGGCGTTTCCTGGATTGGCAGCGGCGTTTCCTGGATCTGCGGCGGGTCCATCAACCGATCGTGAAACGCCTTCGCCTCAGCCATCCGCTTGCGAGGGACCCAGCCGGCGTCTTCGAGCTGTTTTCGCTCCAGTGCGTCGGGGCCGCCTTGGTGATCCCGCGTGTCGTAGCCGTCCGCACGCAGCGCGAAGCTCATCTGCATCCGATTGCCTTCATGCTGCAAGTACTTGCCGAAGTCGCTCACGCTGCTTTGCGTCTTCTCGTCGATGCCGATCACGTGCACCTGACGGTTGATCGTATTGCCGCCGCTTTGGAAGCTGAGCATGGCCGGCACGCTGACCGTGGGCGTCATGCTCTGGATCGAATCGCCCGCCACCAGACGGATCTGCTCCATGTGCCACTCGGAGTCGCGCATGCCGTCAAGGCTTCGCGACCCGAAATCCACATCGGAAATGATCCCGTGGAGCCGATCTTCCATTTCGGTGGAAAACCCGTCCATCACGGCGTTGACCACAATCATCGTGGCCACGCCCAGCATCACGCTGATGATCGAGGCCAGGGCAATATACTTCGTGCGAAGATACCGCACGCAGAGGAGGAATTTGTACATGAGATCCTGCGCTAAACGAG
The DNA here is from genome assembly GCA_964473065.1 of uncultured Planctomycetaceae bacterium. GTDB lineage: Bacteria > Planctomycetota > Planctomycetia > Pirellulales > Thermoguttaceae > CAYYOX01. The sequence goes on from CAYYOX010000469.1 coordinate 682, forward strand.
TCCTTGTTTAGCCGACGGGCGAACCCGCCGATTATTCTTCCGGTCGCAACAATGGGAAAAGAATCACCTCGCGAATGGTCGGCGTGTTGGTCAACAGCATCACCAGCCGGTCGATACCGACCCCCAGCCCGCCGGCCGGAGGCATGCCGTGACGCAAAGCCCGGACGAAATCGTGGTCCATCTTGGCCATCGAATCTTCCTCGGCTTGGCCCTCCAATTGCTGACTGAACAACGCTTCCTGCAAATCGGGATCATTCAATTCCGTATACGCATTGGCCACTTCCATGCCCTGAATGAACAACTCGAACCGCTCGGCAATGGCCGGGTTGTCGGCCTTCCGCTTCGTCAACGGGCAGATGCTGGCTGGATAGTCGATCACAAACACCGGACCGATCAGGGCGTCTTCGACCTTCTCCTCGAACACGTCATTCTTGACCACGTCGGGATGCTTGCCGCGCGGGTTGATCTCGAGACTCTCGGCCAGCTTGGCCACGGCCGCCTCGTCCGAAGGATCAATGCCCGTCTGCTCGGCAAACAGTTCGTCGTATGTCTTGCGAGCGAACGGCGGCGTGAAATCGATCTCGGTCTCACCCCACGGCAGCTTCAACTCCTGCCCGGTCGCCTTGATCGCCTCGACAATCAGCTTCTCGGTCAGGTCCATCATCGTGCCGTAATCGCCGTAGGCCTGATAGACCTCGAGCATCGTGAACTCGGGATTGTGTCGCGGGCTGATGCCTTCGTTGCGATACACGCGTCCCAGTTCGTAAACCCGCTCGATACCGCCGACCAACAACCGCTTCAGGTGCAACTCCAGTGCGATCCGCATGTAGAGGTCGATATCCAGCGCGTTGTGGTGTGTGACGAACGGTCTCGCGGCCGCCCCGCCGGCAATCGAGTGCAACGTGGGCCCTTCGACCTCGACGAAACATTCGCCGGCCAACGTGTTGCGGATCGAGTGGACGATCTTGGTCCGCCGCAGAAATCGTTCCAGCACGCCCTCGCCGTGGATCAGGTCGAGATAGCGTCGTCGTTGTCTCAGTTCCGGATCGGCCAGCCCCTTGTGCTTCGCCGGCGGAGTCTCGATCGACTTGGTCAGGAAATGCAAGGCCTCGACGAAGATGGTCAACTCGCCGGTCCGCGTGCGGCCCAGTTCGCCGTCGACGCCGATAATATCTCCCAAGTCCAGGCACTGGGCCAACTCCCAATTCTCTTCGCCGACCTGCTTCTTGCCCAACATCAACTGGATCTGGCCGGTCCAATCGCGGATATCGATAAAGAAGGCCTTGCCTTGCCCTCGACGGAGAAGAATTCGCCCCGCCGCCCGGACCTTGGGCCCATGCTGCTTTGGCGACCTTTCTCCCTCGACCAAGGGCTCGACGACAATTTCCTCCTCGCGACCACGAATTTCGCCGATCGCAAGGTGTCCATCGAAGCGTCCACCCCAAGGGTCGATGCCCAGCTCTTCTATTTTACGCAGCTTGTCACGTCGGGCCGCTTCCAGGGCCGCGCCGCTGCCGGATTTCTCTTCGTTTGTCTGGTTCATTGCGTAGGTCAAGCGTCGTTGCGGATATAAGGTATATAGGATGGCGTGGCGGCATTGTAGTGGAACGAGCCCCGTGGTCAATGTCAAACTGCCGCCAGGCTGCATTTTGCCGGGTGCCGGAAAAGGTGGCGGCGCGTCGGTCGCGCTCGTGCTGGCCATAGGGGCACGCCATGCTAGAATGAGCCGAACCGTCGATATTCCCATTGCACACATTATTGGAGCAGCCATCGTGAAAACGCTCGTTTGGGGTCTGGTTCTTCTGCTGACGAATTCCGCTTTGGGTTCCTCGGCCGAGAAGCCCAACATCATCCTCGTTATGGCGGACGACCAGGGCTGGGGGGATATGGCTTACAACGGCCACCCTCTCCTGAAAACGCCGAACTTCGACGCGGCCGCGGCGTCCGGATTGCGATTCGACCGCTTCTACGCCGCCGCTCCGGTTTGCTCGCCGACGCGTGCCAGCGTGATGACCGGCCGTCATCCGAATCGAATGGGCGTGTTCAAATGGGGGTTTCCGATTCGTCCCCAGGAGACCACCATCGCCGAAGCCCTCAAGACGGCCGGTTACGCGACCGGACATTTCGGCAAGTGGCACCTTGGCTCGGTGCGCAACGGCAGCCCGGTACACCCCGGCCGCAATGGTTTTGATGAGTGGTTCAGCGCGCCTAACTTTTTCGACAACGATCCGATCCTCAGCCGCCAAGGCAAGGCCGTGCAAACCCAGGGAGAGAGTTCCATGGTGACGGTCGACGCCGCGTTGCAATGGATTGCCCCGGTAGCGAAGTCCGGCCAACCCTTTCTTGCCGTCGTCTGGTTTGGCTCCCCGCACCGTCCTCATCGGGCCAGCCAACAGGATCGGGCGCTCTACGCCGATCAACCGAAAAAGTTGCAACATTTCTACGGCGAAATCACTGGGATGGACCGTGCCTTCGGCAAGCTGCGCGACGCGCTGGGGGAACTCGGGATCCGCGAGAAGACGATCCTATGGTATTGCAGCGACAACGGCGCGCTACCCCAAGTCGGCTCGTCCGGCGGGCATCGCGGCAATAAGGGCCAGGTCTACGAGGGCGGCCTGCTGGTTCCCGCCATTCTGGAATGGCCGGCCCGCATCAAGGCGCCGCGGACGATCGAGGCCCGCTGCAACACGTGCGATATTTATCCCACGCTGCTCCAAATTGCCGGCGTCAGGATCGAGAATCAACCGGTGCTCGACGGTATCAGCCTCGTGCCGTTGCTCGACGGCCGGCGGAAGACACGCGAGCGACCGATGGGATTCTGGGACTATCGGATCGGCGGCATCAGTACGCCCTCGGCCCAGTGGATGGGAGCACTCCTGAAAGCCCAGCAAGCCGGCGGCGATCTGGAGCCGTACCCAGCCAGTCGGCAAGCCGCGGAGACTCCGATTCCCATCTATCCACTCAATAAATTCCCCGGTCACGCGGCATGGATCGACGGCGACTGGAAACTACATCGCATTGCCGGGAAACAAGGCAAAGTCGTCTGGGAACTCTATCATCTCGCGACGGATCCGGCCGAAAAAACGGACCTTGTCGCGACGGAAGGCCAGCGCGTGCGACACATGCGCGGTGAGTTCAACGCATGGCTGAAATCGGTCGTGCGAAGCCTCAACGGCGAAGACTTCCCCGCAACCTTCAATCCCATATTCTAAACGAACCGGCAGCACAATTTCTACGCCGCCGTTTCGCCGGCCTAGCCAAACGCCTCGCGCAACTGCTCCATGTATCGCGGACACGCCACCCGCGGGTCTTCGTTCTCTTCGTATTCCAGCACGATGTAGCCTCGATAGTTGGCGTCGGTGAGGATTTGGGCAAGCCGGCGGAAATCGCTGGGGACTCGTTTACGGTCGGGACCGGAGACCACGACCTTGATTTGGGCGTTCAGCGTGTAAGGGGCAATCTTGGCCAGATCGCCGTAGAGGTCCTCGCTATGGAAATTGCCGCTGTCGAAGTTCACGCCGAACCAGGGGCTCTTCACGTCGTGAACCAACCGCAACATGCCGTCGACCCCGCTGGTCAGCCCGCCGTGGTTTTCCAACGCCAGAAACACGCCATGCCGGCCCGCATAGTCGCAACACTCCTCGATCGCCTCGACGGCCAATCGACGTGCTTCGTCGACCGTCTGGCCGCCATGCGGGTTGCCGGAGAAGATGCGGATGACCGGGGCCCCCAGGATTTCGGCCCAATCGATCCATTGTTTCACGTGCGCGATTTGCCCGTCACGCTTCTCGCCCGGCGGATGACAGAAATCGTTACCCACGGCCGTACCCGAGATGTCCAACCCCAGCCGGAACGCCAGATGTTTCAAGTGCCGCAAATACTCGGGCGTGACTTGCTTGGGAAAGTAGTACGAGGTCGGCTCGGTCCCTTCGAGTCCCATCTTGGCACAGTCGAGCAGGAAATCATCGAGCGTCAACTCGGGCGGATTGCCGGAGAGCAACTTGCGATAGCTATAGCCGGCCAAGCTGAACTTGAACTTCGCCGACCCGGCTCGTAGAACCGGTTCAATGGCGGAAGACCCCAAAGGAAACAATCCTCCGGCCAATCCGCCAACCGCTCCCGCGGCGATCAACGTCGTGTCGCGAAGGAAATCGCGGCGATTCTTGTGCTTTGGCATTTTCGTTTTCCCCTCGACTGGTGTTGTGTCCTCGTGCGTCCCCCCCTTGTCCTATGATTCTATGCTTAGCATACTGACATTACCATGCGTGTCGAAAAAACTTCTCCCGTGCCGACTCGGATCCTGGTCGTTGTTGCGGCGGCCATGGCGGGGGCGTGGATTGCGGCGGGCTCCGCGGGGCTTGTGGCCGGTCCTTTGCAGCGCGTGCTGATCTGGATCGCCCTGGGCTTCGCGGCGGTGGCCTGCCTGCCGCAACGCAAATCGACGCCCCTGCCTTGGCTGCTGCTGAGCATAACCCTCGCGGTCGGGCTGGTGATGACCGCCTCGACGCTGCCGGCCGCCGGAGTCCTGGCCGTGGCCCTGGTCACGGCCGTGTTGGCCCATGGTCAAGACGGACTGGCCAGGCGAATCATCACGCTAACGGCGATGGCGATTGCCGTTTTGGGCATCTTTCAAGTCGCCTCGGCATCGATCCCCGTCGTATGGCTCGCGGCCGACGCCTTGGGACGAGGGTTGGGTAACTTGGCCGGATCGATCGCCAGCGAGCCGCTGGCGGTCGGAGCCACGTTCGGCGGCGTCGATCTGTTGGTGCTAATGATGGCCTGGTACGTCGGCTGGCTGTTGTGGACCGCACCGCCAAGAACCGGGCGCGCCATGTTCGGTGCGGCGGCCATCCTTGGCGGTCATCTGGCCTACCTGGTCGTCTTGGCGTATGCCGGCAAACTGCTCGACGCGTTGCCCGAGGAAGTGCGGCCCGAGGTCACCTCGATCAATTACATGGGCGTTTGGGCATGGAGCAACTCGGCCCGGGCGCTAGTGCCTTGGAA
>CAYYOX010000470.1:0-5678 GCA_964473065.1 uncultured Planctomycetaceae bacterium
GACTTTTGCAAATTGGTCCCCTCTCCCTTTGGGAGAGGGTTAGGGTGAGGGCTTTTGTGTTTTTTCTACGCCCTCACCCCCGGCCCCTCTCCCAAAGGGAGAGGGGAGATCGAAGTCCAGTAATAACTTCCTACTGCTTCACAAAGGATCCCTCATGAAACTCGCCACCTACCAAAGCGACCGTGGCCCGCGGGTCGCCGGCGTTCGCAACGGAGAATATGTCGACCTCAACGCGGCCGACGTTCGCGTCCCCTCGTGCATCAAGGAACTGCTGGCCGAAGGCCCCGACGGGCTGGCCCGAGCGGCCGACGCCTTGGCTATCGGCGATGCGATCCCCGAGGGGCAAATCGAGCTGCTGCCGCCGGTCCCCAGTCCCGAGAAGATCATCTGCGTGGGGCTAAACTACGCCGACCACGCCCGGGAAACGGGCAAGGACCTGCCCAGCGAACCGCTCATTTTCAACAAGTTCCCCACCACGATCTCGACCGCCGGGCGGCCCATCGTTTTGCCCAGCCTGAGCCAGGAAGTCGACTTCGAGGCCGAGTTGGTCTTGGTGATCGGCGTCGGCGGACGAAACATCGCCAAGAAAGATGCCGCCGGCCACATTGCCGCCTATTGCTGTGGCAACGATGTCTCGGCACGCGATTGGCAACTGACCAAGCCCGGCGGACAATGGCTCTTGGGCAAGTCGTTCGACACCTTCGCCCCGATCGGACCCACCATGCTAAGTGCCGACGAAGTTCCCGACCCGGGCAACCTCAAGATCCAACTCCGGCTCAACGATCAGGTGATGCAAGACTCGAGCACCGACCAGTTGATCTTCTCGGTCGAGACGCTAATCGAATACATCTCCGGCGTCTGTACGTTGAAACCGGGCGACCTGATCTTCACCGGCACCCCGCCGGGCGTCGGCGTCGCGCGAAAGCCGCCCGTGTTCCTCAAACCGGGTGATACGGTCGAGGTCGAGATCGAAAAGCTAGGCGTCCTGAGCAACCCGGTCGTCGCCGAGGAGTAACCCTCTGTGCCAACATGAGTGAGACAACTGCCTCTAGTCGCAAAAACCCTAAAAACAGCCTCCTCACCAGAACTTGTGGGCGAATTCTGGTGAGGAGGCCGAAAAAAGGACTCACGTCAAACCAACGTAAGTCCTTTCCTTGCAATCTGTTACGCACTCTGTTTCTACGGAAAACAGAAGTTGGGGAACTAGGATTTGAACCTAGACTAAGTGATTCAGAGTCACTCGTGCTGCCGTTACACTATTCCCCAATAGAAGTATCCCTTGTCGATCTATTTCTTTTGCGCCGTTCGGCCATGGACGACCACGCCAACTTAGGCCGTTTGGCAAAGTGCCACCGAATTAGCGTAGATCGAGATGGCGGGCGCGTCAAGGGGCACTGTTGACGATCACTGGAGTACGGGTCTACAATCAGTGATTCGGCGTAATTGGGGATTGGCCCGACCACGGAATCGAGTTTCTAGGGATAATTGGCATGGCCGTTCTGAGGTCCGTTCAAGGACTGAATCCTGGTCAAGTGTTCCCCGTCGAAGGGGAGTCGATCACGCTGGGCCGACATCCGGATTGCGATATCCTGCTCGAATCGGGTGCGGTCAGTCGTCAGCACGCGAGAATCGTTCGCGTGGCCGGGAATTATTACGTCGAGGATTTGCGCAGCCGAAACGGCACGTTCGTCAACGGTCGTGCGGTGGCCAAGCGGCAGATGCTTGCCGACAACGACGAGTTGGCGATTTGTGATCTTTCGTTCGTGTTTCAACTCACTCCGCCCGCACTGGATCGCCCCTCGGAGCCGTCCGGCGACGTGACGCATACGACGGCAATCATGGTCGACGACGATCCCTCGGCCGGCGGTTCGCGGATTATGTCGAAGCTTGACATTTCTTCAGGCACCTCGTCCTTACAACTGGAAGTCAACGCGGCCGCCAAGCTGAAGGCCCTGGTCGAGATCGGGCAGTGCTTCGGGAATACCCTGAAGCTGGACGACGTGCTTCCCAGTCTGCTGGACAGTCTATTCACGATCTTCGTTCAGGCCGATCGCGGGTTCATCGTGCTGAAGGATCCCTCCAGCGGGCGGATGATCCCCAAGGCCGTGAAATATCGCCGTGAGGAAGACGAAGCGACCATTCGTATCAGTCGGACGATCCTTGATCGCGTGGTGCAGATGAAAGAGGCGATTCTTTCGGCCGATGCTGCTTCCGACTCGCGATTCGACATGGCCGAGAGCATCGTCGACTTCCACATTCGTTCGATGATGTGTGCGCCGCTGTTGGGAACCAACGGCAACGCGTTGGGGGTGATCCAAATCGACACTCGCGATCAGCGTAGTCGGTTTGACCGCGAAGACCTGGACGTGCTGGCCAGCGTGGCGTGCCAGGCCGCCCGCGCGGTCGAGAATGCGCAGTTGCACGAAGCGGCCGTTCGCGAGCAGGCCTTGGCCCGGGAATTGAGCATCGCACACGAGGTTCAACGCGGCATTTTGCCCATGACGGGGCCGCATATCGACGGCTACGATTTCTATGCCGCCTATGACCCGGCACGCGAGCTGGGTGGCGACTATTACGACTACGTGCCGCTTCCCGACGGGCGTTTGGCGATTGTGGTGGCCGACGTGGCGGGCAAGGGAGTGGCCGCGGCACTGTTGATGGCCAAGTTTTCGGCCGAGACGCGGTACTGTCTGGTGAGCGAGCCAAGTCCGGCGGAGGCCATCGGGCGACTGAACCGAATCTTCTGCGACAGCAATTGGGAAGACCGCTTCATTACGCTGATCGTGGGCGTTCTTGATCCCTCAAGGCACGAAGTGACGCTGGTCAACGCCGGGCACATGCCGCCGCTGTTGCGGCGTGCTTCGGGCGAGATCGACGAGGTGGGCGAGACGGAGCGGCGTTTGCCGGTCGGAGTGGACGAAGAGGTGCACTACGGCCAGTGCGTGGTCACGTTGGGTGCGGGCGAGTCGTTGGTCTTCTACACGGACGGAATCACCGACGCCCACAAAGACGACGATGTGCTCTACGGCAAGGGGCGGCTCTGTTCTCGACTGCAAGAGTCGCCCCCTCAGGCGGCCGCGATGGGACAGGCCGTGTTGGAGGATGTCAGAAAGTTCGTCGGCAACCGACCGCAAACCGACGACATTTGCCTGACATGTTTCGGCCGATCCAGCGCCTAACAGCCGCTTGGCACGCTTTGCAAAGCACCCAGATTGCACGCTCCCGCCAGATCGATTATAATGCACCTATGGCGATTACCCCCATCCTCCCCCGCCAAAAGGAGATCGACATGAAGTCACATTCGCTCGTTCTGATTGTATTGCTTTGTCTGTTAGCCGGTCGGACCACGACAGCCGCTCCGCCGGAAAACCTTGCTCCGAAGGCCACCACTTGGGCCACGTCGGAACACAGCGAGAAGTATCTCTCGAAGTTTGCCGTCGACGGCAAGATTCCGCCAGCCGGCAGCGGCTCGGCCGACCTTAGCGCGGCCTGGTGCGTATTGAAAGACGAATCGGGCGACCAGGCGGAATTCTCCTTCAAATGGCCCGAACCGACCGAAGTGGAAGAGATCATCTACTTCGGCCGCACGGCTTGGTTCATGAATGAGTGTTGGAAGGACTACGAGGTCTATCTCGACGATTCGGAAACGCCCGTGGCCAAGGGTTCCTTCAAAATGCTCCACGGCCCGCAACGAATCAAGTTCGCCAAGACCCGGGCGAAGAAGATCACGGTGAAGTTTCTCAATTCATTCGGCGGCCCCAATCCTGGCGCGGCCGAGATGATGGTCTTTGCCAACAGCCCGTCGAAAAGGGAACTCGCCCGGTTACTCAAAGACAGCGGTTACGAACTGATCCCGCAAATCGGCGAAGTCGACCGGGAATCGCTTCGCCAGTTGATTGCCGACTTGAAGGCGACCCATGGCAAGAAGTACGTTCAAGCGTCCGAGCATCTGGCCCGGCTCGACCAGTTGGAAGACGAGAGTGACGAGTTGTTTGACCTGCAACGCGAAGTGCTGCTGTTTGACGTTGACAAACTCTTAGTCATCAAGCGGCAGGAGATCACGGCCTCGCACGTTTACACCTACCATTACGAAGGCCAGCGTGACGGCGGCGGGTTGTATATCATCGATCCGCACGACCTGGAGGCCGAGCCGGTCGAACTGGTCGCCTCGCCCGAGGGACAGATCCTCGATTGCGATCTCTCGTACGACGGCAGCAAGGTGTTGTTCAGTTGGCGGCGCGGGCAAGGCCAAGGCTATCACCTTTGGACGGTCAACATCGACGGCACTGAGTTGACGCAACTCACTGACGGCGAGTGGCACGACTACAACGCCTGCTGGTTGCCGGACGGCGACATCGCGTTCTTGACCACCCGCCAGCCACAGTTTGCCTATTGCTGGAACGCCCCGGTGGGGATCTTGCATCGCATGTCGCCGGACGGGTCGAATCTGGTTCGGCTTTCGGCCAACTATCTCAACGACTTCACACCCAGCGTGCTGGACGACGGGCGGGTCATCTATTCCCGCTGGGAGTATGTCGACAAGGGGTTGATTCCGATCCAAAGTCTCTGGACGATCAACCCGGACGGCACGGCCTTGGCCGGCTATTTCGGCAATCGGGTCCTTTCGCCCGGCACGTTCATGGGAGCTCGATCGATCCCCGGCACCAATACGATCATCTGCACAATGACCGGCCACGGCGGACCGGCGCGAGGCGCGATCGGCGTGATCGATCGCAGCAAGGGGGTCAATGCTCAGGCGGCCATCGAGAACATCACGCCCGACACGCCGGTTCCGAACGTCGACCAGGGCAGCGGCGACACGAGCGGCAGTAAGCCCTACAGTGGACCTCGACCGCTGGACGGCGTCCGTTTCCTACTCTCGGCCAGGGGTCCGATTCTGGTCCGCACAATCGACGGGACGTGTGTGTCGACGGCCCTTCCTCCGCCGATCAACGCCATGCAATACTTCAACGCCCAGCCGGTTCGCCCGCGACGCCGCCCGCCGACCATGGCCCCGAAGATCGTCGAGCCGACCGACTACGCCACCCTGTTCGTGCAGGACATCTACAACGGCCTTTTGCCGCAAGTGCAACGCGGCGAGGTGAAGCGGATTCGCGTGGTGCGCGACATCCATAAGTCGGTGCGAATTCCCGTGGAGCTAAGGGCCTTCGATTTCCAGTTTCCCGTGATCTCTTGCGGCGCCACCTACGCGGCCAAAAACGTGATGGGTGAAGTGCCGGTCGAGCCGGACGGGTCGGCCTGTTTCCGCGTGCCGGCCGGTCAGCCGGTCTCGTTCATGGCCATCGACGCCGAAGGTCGGGCCGTCCAGCGGATGCGAAGCTTCACGCACCTGATGCCCGGCGAAACGCAAGGCTGTGTCGGCTGCCACGAGCATCGCCGGCAATCCGCCCGGCCCGTGCTGGGAACCGCCTACAACCGAACGCCCAAGGACCTCGAACCGGTCGAGTGGGGTAACGGCGGGTTCGACTACGCCCGGGTGGTTCAGCCGGTGTGGGACAAATACTGCATCGAGTGCCACGACCCGGGCGAGCCGGACGGCAATATCGACCTGACCGGCAGCGTGACCGATTACTTCAACGGCTCTTACGACGTCCCGGCCCGGGAACAACAGGGGTAACGTGGAACCCGCCACGGCAATGCGATCCCCACCCACCACC
>CAYYOX010000471.1:0-5649 GCA_964473065.1 uncultured Planctomycetaceae bacterium
GCGAGAAAATCTGGCGAGCTTGCTCCTCGGTGAGCGTCGCTCCAAGCGGAATGTCCTCTGTTACCATCAACATGGCACCCGTACCTAGTTTCAGATGCCACACTCATAATGTATAATGTCATTTTCACCAAGACCAACTTCAGATTGCTAAAGTGTTACCTAATTTCTTAAAAGATTCTCTTGACGCGGCTTGGTCTGTCGCGTATCATCTAATTAGTTAGAAGTACAAGGCTGTTTTCCGCGAGGGCCCACGATGGCGCGTCCCAGCTCAGAATATCCCACCGAACTCGAACTGCAGATCCTCAAAATCCTCTGGCATCAGGGGCCGCTGCCGGTCCGTGAAGTTCGCCGCCATCTGGCCACCGGGCCCGCTGGGCGGGAACTGGCTCACACCTCGGTGATTACGATCCTCAACATCATGGTCACCAAGAAATACGTCAGTCGGGCCAAGCAGGGCAAAGCCTACATCTTTCGACCGCGGGTCACCCAGGAGAGCGTGACCGGGGGGATGCTGCACGACGTGGTCCAGCGTGTATTCGACGGATCGGCGGCCACGGCCGTGCTGAAGCTCTTGGAAACGGGCGACATCGATCGGGAGGAACTGAAGCAGTTGCGTCAATTGATCAATCGGGCCGCCAAGGAGCAATGAAATGGGTTTTCTGAAGCTCGTCGATTCGGACCTTTGCCTCTACTTGATTCTGACGCTAACGCATTTCCTCTGGCAGGGTCTGGTTGTTGCCGCCTTGGCCGCCGTGGTGACGTGGCGATTACGTCGCGCATCGGCCGCGATCCGCTACTGGGTACACGTTGTCGCCTTATTGTTGATGGTCGCGTGCTTGCCGGTGACCGCCATCGTGTTGCACGTGGCACAGGTCGGCCCGATCGAAGAGGCGTGGCAGATCACGTCACGGTCCCTGCCGGCCGGCTTCTCCGAACCATCGTCGAACATTCCCGTGGCCGACGTGCCGCGCCGCGAGGGGAGATCAACCGTTGCGCTTCAATCGCCGGTGACGATTCGTCCGACCGCCGCCACGACGGGTTGGAACTGGCGATGGATTACGCCCTACTTTGCCTCGGCCTATATCGTCGGTGTCGTTTTCATGCTGGTACGGCTGTTGACCGACCTCTGGGGCGGCCATCGGCTGCGGCGATATTTGCACCCGCTGGAAGATTCCGCTGTATTGGAGATCCTCGGGCGTCAAAGCCGGGCGCTTGAAATGCGGTATGTGCCGGCGGTGGCCTATTGCCGACGGATCGCGGTGCCGATCGTCGTGGGCGTCTTCAGGCCCATGATTCTGCTACCGCTCTCAGCGGCCACCAGTCTGACGCCCGACCAGATCACGGCGATTCTCACCCACGAACTGGCCCACCTGCGGCGTTACGACCCGGTGATCAACGTGCTGCAGCGGTTCGTCGAAGCGATCTTGTTCTTCCATCCGGCTGTCTGGTACGTCAGCCGCCGCATCCGCCTGGAGCGAGAACACTGTTGCGACGACGTGGTGCTGGCCACCGGCGGGCGGCCGGTGGCCTATGCCGAATCGCTGGTCCGCGTGGCCGAGTTGAGCCTGGACGTACCCGACGCCGTCTCACCCCGAGTGGCGACGACTCTATCCGCATCAGGCAGCGGTCGGTCTCAACTCCGCGGCCGGATCCTCCGCCTGTTGGGCAGCCCGGAGCAATCGCGAGTCCGATCCACACCGCTGGGCGCCCTGGCCGTTGCGGCCCTATTGGCAGGCGGCGTGGTACTGGCCGCGGCAACGATTGGTGCGACTGGCCCGGCAGAAGATGATCAGAAGACGGTTTCCGGCGAAGCATCGCAACCGGAATCCGAGGCCGCCGCAGAACGTTCCTCGAAACGCACGATGCTGGTCCGCACGGTCGACGAGGCAGGAAAGCCCATCGCCGGCGCATTGATCGAGGTGTGTATTGACGGTTCTCAACGCGAGTACGAGACTGGCACCCACGGCACGGTCGCTGCGGAATTGCTCGAAGAGGACTTCGGCTATCTGAGAGTGGTTGCTGTGGCCGACGGTTATTCGCCTCTCTATGCCATCTGGCACAACGAGAAACGGTGCGATCCGGTTCCCGACGAATTCAGCTTCACGATGGAAGAAGGCACAACGGTCGGCGGCATCGTCCGCGATGAGCAAGGCAAGCCGATCAAGGACGTGAGCGTGGGATTATGGATCGGCACATCAAGCACTTCATTGCGACGCGTCCAGCGGTGGTTCCACAAGCACGTGGAGAAGACCGACGCGGGCGGGCGATGGCAATGTACGCTCATGCCGACCCAGATCGACCGTCTATCGCTCCGCTTCAGACATCCCGACTACGTCAGCTACGACACGTACTGGGCCAGCCCGAAGCCTCCCGTCGAGAAACTGCGGGCCATGACCGCCGTGAGGGTCATGGAAAAAGGGATCCCCGTCGCAGGGACCGTGACCGACGAGACAGGGACCCCGGTGGCCGATGCGATCGTCGCGTTAGGCGGCAAACACTACGACGCTGAGCGGCCCAAGACCGCCACGGATCAACGCGGACAGTTTCGTTTCGCCCATTGCAAGCCCGGTCGACAGGTACTGACGGTTGTGGCCTCCGGCTGGGCGCCCGAGATTCGTACCGTTACGCTGGTTCCCCCGTCGGCGCCCGTGGACTTCCAACTCAAGAAAGGCAGAACGATCCGGATCCGTGTGATCAACACCGAAGGGAAACCTTTGGCCGGCACGCGTATCTTTCCCAATACCTGGCGAAGACGCCGTAGGCTGACGGGCCTGGGTGTTGAACTTCTGACCGACGAAGAAGGACGTTGGGTCTGGGACTCGGCTCCGGAAGATGCCGTTAAGCTGGATATCTTCAAGCGAGGGCATGTCAACATCCGCAGGCGGGAACTGGCGACTCAGGAGAAAGAGCATGTGATCACTCTGAACGCCAGTCCTCCAATTCCTCCACCGCTGGAGGTTTCCGGTCGGGTCGTCGACGCGGAAACCAAGGAGCCCATCAAGTCCTTTCGCGTTATCCCATGTTTCAGTCTGTCTTCGCGACTCGACGACGCCAAGTCGGGAAGGGACGGCCGCTACTCCATACATCTTCCCGGCGAATATTCGCAACATATTCTCCGGGTCGAGGCACCCGGGTATCTTTCCCGCGCTACCCGATTCTTCAAGACGAGCGAACGTACTGTCACGTACGATTTGGAATTGACCAAAGCTGCCGCAGTCGCGGGAAAGATACTTCGACCGGACGGAACGCCGCTGGAAGGCGCCGAGGTGTTGCTCTATTCTTCCCACAACCGGCCGCGCCTCGAAAACGGCCGGGTCCAACGCGACTTCCGAAACCCCGACTGGGTAACCGCCAAGACCGCCCCGGACGGAAGCTTTTCGCTCGCCCCCTGGACCAAATCGTACACGCTGATGGTGATGGACGACGCTGGCTTTGCCATTCTGGGCCGAGATGAACTGGCACAAGTCAGCCAGATCACGCTTCAACCTTGGGCTCGCGTCGAGGGGACCTTGCGGATCGGTTCCCGGCCCGTCGCGAACGAATCGATTGCGGTTATGCCGGACTATCCGCCGGAAGATTCGTCGCTCTGGAAGAACGTCAAGAGCTTCCCGAACTACGAGACACAAACCGACCAGCGCGGACGCTTCGTCTTCGACCGCCTCTTCCCGGGAAGAATTGACATATACCGTGCGTTGCGATTCGCCGTCAGCGAGGAAGGGGATGCGTTGGCTGCTGCGCAGCGGGTGCGTCTCGACCTGGCTCTCGGTGAAAGCGTGAAAATCGAATTGGGCGGCAAGGGTCGGCCGGTGATCGGTCGCGTCGTCCTGCCCGAGGGCGACGATCGAACGATCGACTGGACCTTCTGCTCCGGCTACTTCGACCCGCCACGCGGTCCCGATGGTCGAACCATTCCCGGTTTCGGCTATGGTTTCATCCTCAACCCCGATGGCTCGTTTCGTTGCGAAGACGTGCCTGGGGGCAGCTATGAACTCCGAATCTACGCGGACAGGCTGCCATCACGCCAGAGACAGAGAATCGAGACGATCCGCCGCGAGATCACCGTCCCCAAGTCACCCGGCGGACGCAGCGACGAACCGTTCGACCTGGGTAAACTGCAGTTGATCATCGCGAAATGATCCCGGCCTCACGAGCGGGCGTCTCTTGCAGACAGAACCGTAGGGTGGGTCGAGGCACGAAGACCCACGCGGAATCTATGGCAAGGATAAGAAAGAAACTGGCTCACGCAAAGGCGCCAAGACGCGAAGAAGAGTTGGACAACACGTATTCGTCTTACTTTCTTTGCGTCTTGGCGCCTTTGCGTGAGACCTTCTTCAAGGCTGACGCGTGGGTCTTCGTGCCTCGACCCACCCTACGTTTTGCCCGCCGGCGCGACCAGCGGTCGCGGCTTTTTACTCTGTCAACATGGGCGCCATGCGGCGGCGGAGCCCTCGCAGGCGTTCTTCCTGGGCTGGGTCGAAGGAGCCGAGGCGTTGGGCGTAGGTGTCCATCCAGGTGATCAACCGCTGCCGGTCGGATTCGGTGAGTTGGACATCGTAATGGCCTTCTTCTAATAACCTCAACAATGCACTGGTGTGGGCAGGACCGGCGCCGGCGATCGAACGGCCTGCCGCGTAGCTGGCGCCGATGTGGTCCCGCAAGCTCGGGATGCCGTAGGAGACCAGCGCGTCGTACGACTTGGCGGCCGTTAGGTCGAACGTCGGATCTTCGCCGTCGGGCTGATGGCAGGTGACGCAGTGAGTTTCTAGGACCGGCTGCACCATGACCTGATAGTCCAACGGCCAGGAACCTTCCACGCCGGGGGTGATTTTCGACGGCGGGCGGAGCGCGGCCAGCGGTTGGATGTTTGGCGGGGCCGTGTTGCGGTGCTCGTGACAGCCGATGCACGTGTAGCTTTGCCCCGGCTGAAGATACGTGGCACTGCGCATCGTCTGCACGGCCATGCCCTGTTGGTCCAGGGCCTGCATGAAGAACGTGACGCCCGAGGGCGCGCGGAAATGGGCCGAACCGTCTTCCTCGACCGGCACGGTCCCCATCACGAACTTGCCCGGATCGTCGTTCGTCAGCCCCATCGCCGGGTAGTTCATGGTCGGATGGGTCTTGGCCGGCACGCCGACGAGCCGCAGACGGTCGATGGTTCCCGGCTCGACCGACTCGAGGCCTTCATAAACGTTGAGCACCAGCATGCGAGATTCCTGTTGTCCCTGCCAATCGACCAGCGAATTGATCACCGGCGGTTTCTGCCGCCCTCGGATGGGCAGGGGATACATGCTCGATATTTCCGGATCGCGATAGATCAGCTCGAGGTTGCCGAACGCGTCGAACAGGTAGACGCCCAAATCGTTAACCGGGCCCCTCATGCTCCACTCCGGACGCGGCGTACCCGGCGGCAAACGCGACCCGCTCCAGGCCGTCAGATAATGGTTCTCCGAGAGCGGATACGGGTTGACGTAATACGTCTGCGGCCAGCCTTCCGACTCGGGGAAGCAGACCTCGGGCGTGAGTCGGGTCATGGCCCCTTGGGCATCGGCCCCCTTGTTCGGATCCAAAAGCACCAGCCAACCGCCAGACATCGCGTGATGGCCCGAGGCCGTGAAGCTACGCCTCTAGAGACCGGGGATGGGCCGGGCC
>CAYYOX010000472.1:0-5647 GCA_964473065.1 uncultured Planctomycetaceae bacterium
CGAGGGCAGAAAGCAGGGTGGGCTTCGCCCACCAAAAACCGCTGGAAGACCCGCAGCCAAAGAAAAAAGGGGGAACCACAGAGGACTCAGAGGACACAGAGAGGATCTCGATCTGGACGACCCGCAAGCCGTGCCGCGGTCGTCCGATTGGCTGGTGTTTTCGAGGCAAGCAGTGGCACACCTGCGAGTGAGGAGTCTTTGACGTGTTCTTGCCTGCGGACCCGAATTCAGGGTTCCAATTTCTGGAATGTTTCGGAACTCCTGCAGTCCTTCGCGGGACAACGATTGACAAGTTATTTGGGAGCCGCTACGATCGAAGAAGCTCGGGGAACGCATTTCTTCCCTCGATTCGAGACTTGTTCCCTACGAAAGACCACTGCGTTCCTTTGTTTCTTTAGGGTTTCGGAGGGTTATCAAAGATGGGCTACGATTTTCACATCACACGGGCCGAGAATTGGGCAGAAAACGAAGGCTTGGAGATCGAGCCTTCAGAATGGCACGATGTCATTGAGAGGGATCCCGAATTGCGACTTGCTGGCTACAACGGTCCCCATTTCGCAATCTGGGAAGGTCAATCGGAAGATGACGAGGCGTGGCTTGATTGGTGTGACGGCAATCTCACCACCAAGAATCCGGACGATGCCCTTCTCCACAAGATGCTTCAAATCGCCGGCACATTGGGTGCCATGGTTCAGGGCGACGACGGCGAAACCTATACGGAAGCCGATATTGGCGTCTCCCGTAGTCCGGCCAAGCCGATCTGGAGTTGGCCTTTACTCTCGTTGATCTTGTCCGTTGGAGCGCTTTTGGCCTTGGCTATCGTGATTCCGCTAGATGCATTCGTCCGTCAAGACCATCCAGTCGGTGCGTCGATTCCGTTGCATTGGGTCATTGTTTTGACTAGCATCCTCTGCGTGGGGATAGCCAGTTGGCTGGTAAGTGTTGTATTCGCAATTCAATCATTGCTTACTCGTCAATCGCCTGCCGTTTTCGGCTGGCTGGCGCTGGTGATGAACGGCATCAGCGGTGGAGTTATGATGCTTCTCGAATAACGCGTGGCTTCGGCTATTCGCCGCTGGCCCGTGGTCAGTTAAATGAGGGTGCCCGTGATTGAACGTGTGCCACTGCTTGCCCGGCACTTGCTTCCTGTGTCGAAGGGTGGTTGCCAAACGGGGGCCGAGAGCCGATAATGGGTCGAAATGCTCGCCCAATCAGGGAGTCATTGGCCATGCTTTCCGACACGTCGCCCGAGGCCCAGCGGGTTCAGATTGAATTACTCCGCCAGGCCACCGCGGCCGAGAAGATTGCCCAAATGCGCTCGATGACTGCCATGGCTGTCAAACTGAGCCGTCGGGCGATCGCGCGGGCTAATCCGACGCGGAGTTCCCAAGAGGTCGATTTGAAGTGGGTCGAGTTGCATTACGGAAAACAACTGGGCAGGGACTTTCGTCACTATCCCAACGACAGGTAATCATGTATTCTCTTGACGCCGAGTGCCCATGATTGATCGTGTGCCACTGCTTGCGGAAGTTTGGTCAAGCGTAACGATGGCGTCCGGGGGATCCCGCCGACGCAGTCGGCGGGCTTTTCGACAACCACTTTCGTTACTAATTCCCGCACACCCTCGATGGGCCGGGATTAGGGATTGGTCATTGCGGATTCTTCTGCTCGGCCGCGGTCAACAGATCGACGGCCTTGTGAAGCTGTCTTTCGACCGTCTTGAAGGCTTGGGTCTTGTCGCCGGACTTGTAGGCGGTTCGGGCGGCCTGGAGTTCGTTCCAGACGTTCATCCGCTGCTCACCGTAGGTGTTGATCCAGAGTAAGGCGGCGACCATCGTGTTGCGCTCGCGCCAAGTCGGCTCGGTGACGGCGTTACGGACGGCGAAACGGACGTACTCGGCCAATAGACCTTCACGGCTGGCGGCAATCGGCACGCCTTGGGAGTCGGGCTTTTCCGTCAGGCCTTGCGGGACCGGGCCATCGACGACGGCCTGGATCTGCGAGAGCCGTCGTACAGTGCCGTCGGGATAGAACAGGCCGGAGACCGGGGCGAACTGGTTCCGCCCGATGACCAGTTCCCAGGCCGTATGCCCTACGCCGAACTCGCGCAGCAAGGGAAAGACCATCTCGTACTGATTTCCCCAGCCGGGCGCACAGCATTCGGAGACGATCCACGGTTTGCCGGCCGCCTTGGCTTGGCTCTGCGTGGTGCTCAGGGCCTTGCGGAACTCTTCGGCGGTGGGAGCGTAGCTGTGACAGGTGAGCACGTCGACGAACCGGACCACCGCCGTGTTGTCGGCCGTGTTCACGCCCACCGTTACGGCATGGGTCGGGTCGAGCTGCTTGACCAGCTTGCAGTAGTGTTCCACAAAGGCCCAGATTTGGGCCTTGCCTTCCTCGGTCAGCATCAGGTGGGTCGACTTCGGCTCGTTCATCACGTCCCAAAGCGCGATCCGCTTGTCGCCGATATGGGCGGAGACCACGGCCTTGACATAGGCATCGGTTGCGGGAAAGTGTTCCGGCGCCATGCGGTCGGGCCCCGGGTTGGCAACCCACATGTGACGGCTCTCCAGGCTCGGCGAGACGCCGAAACACGAGTCGAGCAGGATGGGCATCACCTTCAGCCCATGCCGGTCGGCCAGCGCCAGGAAGTCGTCGAAGTCTTTGAGGAACTGCTGAGGATCGTGCTCGTAGACCGCCGATTGCAGGAACACCCGCAGGCAGTTCAGGTTCAGCTTCTCGGCGTAATCCAATTCGCGGTCGATCGTAGCGTGATCGTATTTCAGCCAGGTCTCGACGTCGTTGGCCGCATAGGAAGGCGTGTAGTTCAGACCGTGCATCCAGGCGAAGTCACCGAATTCTCTCGGCTCCTCGGCCAGCGCGCCGGAAACCAGTCCTATCGAAAGTGCGAATATCGCCAATGCGAGCGCTCGTTTCTGTCGTGGCATGGTGGTTGACTCCCTTGGGCAAGTGGTAGCCGCTGACGGGTCTGGGGGACTATCCTGAGACAATTGTCCGCCGAACGACACGGCTAACATTCTCGTCAAAGCTGTTTGTGTTGTCAACCGTAGGCGATCCTAGTTGGGCAGCGGCCCTTCAACTCTGCGCGGTCGCGGCCCCAATCACCTGCGGCAAATGACCGCGGATCAAGGGCCCCACGTTTTTTCTCCTTTTCTGAAGAATTCTCGTGCATAGTCGCCAAATCGTCGGTGTCATGTTATACAGAAGACCGAAAGCAAGTCCCCGCGTGAAGGCGACCGAAAATGACCACCGACGAACTCCTCCTCCATCGATACGCCAAAGCGGGTGATCCGGCCGCCTTTCGCGAACTCGTCGATCGCTATGCCGGACTGGTGTACGGTATCAGCCTGCGCGTCACCGGCGACCGGCACGCGGCCGAAGATGTGTGCCAGGATTGTTTTCTGGAGCTTGCCCGCAAGGCCCGCATGGTGCGAGAGAACGTTGCCGGATGGCTACACGCGGTTGCCACCAGCCGATCGCTGAACGTTGTCCGGTCGCGTCAACGGAGGACCCGTCGCGAACAGACTGTGGCCACCGACGCCGTCGCCGCCGCCGAGTCACCCGAGAGCCGCGAGCTACAGTCGCTGGTCGATCGGGCACTCAACGGCTTGAGTGACGACCTGCGGCTCCCCATCATTTTGCACTATCTGCAGGGGCAATCGCAGCAGCAGGTGGCGCAGCGGCTGGGTATCAATCAGGCGACCGTATCGCGCCGCCTCCAGCGGGGCGTGGAACAACTTCGAAGGCGGATTCGCAGCTTCGGCGTCATGACAACTGTTGCGGCCTTGACGTCGCTCTTCGGACAAAGTGCGGCACAAGCCGCGTCGGCCTCGCTAACCGGAACGCTGGCCAAGATCGGGCTCGGAGGGGTCGGCGTGACCATCGCCAAGGCCGCACCCGGCGGCCTGACTGCGTTTCTGCCGGCGCTGGGAGTCGTTGCCGGGAACGTGCTGCTGTTCCTTTTCATCGAGGGCTGGGTGATGCTCCTGGTCGTACTGATCGAATTCGCACTGTTGATGCGCCCGCCGACCTGGTTACGCGAATTGCTCCGAGCGCGGGCCTTCGGGCGCGATGCCGTGGCCCATCCGATGTGGCCGTGGCGTCGCTGGACATGGACGATCCCTCCGGCCGACTGGAAACCGCAACTGGTCACGTGGACGCTGGCCGGTTTCATGTTCGGTCTCATGGCTTTCGGAAATCCCGCCGGAACGGTTAGTAGCCCTTTTTTCGCGGCTTTTGCACTGCTGACGGCGATGTTTCTCTCGCTCGCCGCGAGGCTCGCCTGGCGCGTCTGGGCACATCGTGAGAACCTCGGCCAGGTCGATGCCCGGTCGAGGGAAGCCCATCTATGGTCGTCGTGGGAGGACATCGGCGGGATAGCAGTCTGCGCTCTGGTTGCCGCAACGTGCCTACTGAGCATACCTCACTCGGAACGTTTCATACGGTCGCCCGGAACCGTTTCGGTTTGGATTTTGTTCGGCGTCTGCGTCGGCGCGTTGGCATGGGCACTGATTGACCGCTGGCGACATCGCAACCGTAGCGGTGCGTTGCGCGACGACCTCCCCGAGACCGACCATGTCGAGACTAAACCGGTCGCCCTAAGATACCACGTGGTGCTGATTGGATGCCTGGCGATGATGGTTGTCGGCTTCATGTGGTCCGCGATTGCGCAGTCCTGGATCCTTCCTCCGCGTCCAGCTCCTCGACAGCTAGACGTCTACCGATACACGAAGGCCGGTACTCGCGTCAGCGTCGAGCGGCCGATGGCGTTGAAGCCGCCAGCACGATCGAAGGGTCTTCCCCCAAAGTCGATTACCCAGGCCGGCGCGGGACTCCTCTTTGCCGTCCTTCTGCTGTATCGAGTCGTCAAGACTCGCGATCAGTTGCCACGCTTGGCTTGGCTCGGGCTGCTGGCGTTCAGCGTTCTGGCGGTCTCGACAAGTGCGGGCCTGATGGCACGCGGGGCGTGGGTGGCAAGAACCGTGTTGGGAGAACGGGCCCCTAGATTTACCGATATTCCCCAGCAGCAGCGAAAGCCCACGTTTCAGCCGAGCCCACAGCAGCGTGAACTCGTTCGGAAATACGCAACCCAGGCGGCCGTCATCACCGTGCCCGACGAGCAGCTTCCCGGCAGTTGGTATCTGATACGATCCGATAACGGCTTCGCGTATCCCCACCCGATCGAGGGAGGGCATCGCAATGTGGCGATCGAGATCGGTCTGCCGGATGTACCGGAGCTTGACTGCGTCGTTGCACATCTCACGCGGATATACGTGAACCCGTTCCTGCCGAGTGAAGTCGACAGTACATGCGTTGTCTTTGCGTTCTGCTGCAAGAGCGAGGCCGACGCCCGGCGACTCAACCATGCCTGGCACAACCGGGGGCTATGCACGGGTCGCCTGGTAATCGTCGTGTACGGCCGCAAGGGCCTCAGGGCCCCGAGTTCCTCCGATCAGCCGCCGATTCCAGCGCTGCTCGAACACATTCGAAAAACCGCGCCCGCCTCGCACAGCCATTGACGATCCGTCATGGCATCGTATCAGTCACGATGTTACAATAGTCACCGCCGGCGAGACGTTTAGCCGTCGCCGGCACGGCGATGAGACGTTTAGCCGTCGCCGGCACG
>CAYYOX010000473.1:0-5646 GCA_964473065.1 uncultured Planctomycetaceae bacterium
ACTCGGAGTGCGTATTCCCTCAAGCAGATCCAGTTTCGCACCCCCGACCGGCGCATCGAGGTGCTCAGCCGTTTGCCCGACGTAATCTCCGGGGCGGCCGGCGATGCGGAACTGGTCGTGCGATTGGTCAGCATGTTGTTGGCCGGCATTCCTCGCGCCGATTCGGCCGCGGTCGTGGCCATTGACGGTAATGACAACGGTAATGGAGCGAGTCGCCAGCGCCCGCCGGTGGGCGTGTTGCATTGGGATCAACGGCTGCTGGTCGGCAGCGATTTCCAACCCAGCCAGCGTCTGATTCTCGAAGCCATCCGCCAGCGGCAAAGCGTGCTGCACGTCTGGCGAGGCGCCCAGCAGGAAGCCTCCTCGGCGTTCACCGAAAGCGAGAACGTCGATTGGGCCTTCTGCACGCCCGTGTTGGGAAAATCGTCAGCCGGTTGGGGGCTCTACATGGCCGGGCGGTTTGACGTCGAGACCTCCGAGGGGGCCGCGTCCTCCGACCCGCACGACCTGCGCGAAGACGTGAAGTTCACCGAGTTGGTGGCCGCCACGCTCAGTTCCTTGCGGCAGATGCGGCTCTTGGAACATCAGCACGCCACATTCAGCCAGTTCTTCTCGCCCGTGGTGCTCGAGACCCTGGCCGTGGAAGACCCCGAAGTCGTGCTCGCCCCGCGCGAGACCGAGGTGTAGGTCATGTTCTGCGACCTGCGGGGATTCTCCCGCGAAAGCGAACGTCACGGCGACGACCTGCTGGGCCTCCTGCAACGCGTGAGCAAAGCGCTGGGTGCGATGACCCGGCACATCCGCGAACAGGGCGGCGTGGTGGGGGATTTCCACGGCGACGCGGCCATGGGGTTTTGGGGCTGGCCGTTGAAACAGGATGACGCTGTGCCGAGAACTTGTCGCGCCGCGTTGGCCGTGCGTAAGCAGTTCGAGGCCACGGCCGGGTTTCAGGCCGGGATCGGCATCGCCACCGGCAAGGCGGTCGCCGGCAAGATCGGCACGGTCGACCAGGTCAAAGTGACCGTCTTCGGCCCGGTCGTGAACTTGGCCGCGCGTCTGGAGAGCATGACCAAAATGTTCCAAGCGGCCGTCCTGGTCGACGAGCCGACCGCCCGGGCGATTCGCGAGCAAGTGCCGCCGGACGCGGCCCGACTGCGGCGCGTGGCCCGGGTCAAACCGTTCGGGCTCGACACGTCGCTGATGGTCAGCGAACTCTTGCCGCCGGAGTCGGAGTGTCCCGACGTGACCGACCAACAGATCGCCGTGTACGAATCGGCGTTGGACGCATTCCTTGGCGGAAACTGGTCGGAAGCGGTCGACTTGCTCGCTCGGCTTTCCCCGAAAGATCACGTGAAGGACTTCCTGGTCGACTACATCAACCGCCACAACGGCACGCCGCCGGCCGATTGGGAGGGCCTGATTGTGCTGCAGAGCAAGTAGCCGTAGAGTATAAATAAGAGCCCGTTGAACACGAAACTGGAGAGAAACCATGCAGAGAATCATCCTACTGGGCGCGACAGCGCTGATGACATTCGCTTATGTAACCGCTGCCGCGGCCAACGAGGACGCGACCGAGCGGCCGCCCAACATCGTAATTGTTTTCACCGATGACCAAGGCTATCAGGACGTTGGTTGCTTCGGGTCGCCCGATATCGAAACGCCCAACCTCGACCGCATGGCCCGGGAGGGGATGAAGTTCACCAACTTCTACGCGGCCCAGGCGGTCTGCTCGGCCTCCAGGGCGGCCCTGATGACCGGCTGCTACCCGAACCGGATCGGCATCCTCGGGGCCCTCTTTCCCGGCGCCAAACACGGCATCCATGACGACGAGTTGACCATCGCCGAGGTCGTCAAGCAACGCGGTTACGCGACGGCCTGTTACGGCAAGTGGCATCTGGGGCATCATCCGCAATTTTTGCCAACCCGGCACGGGTTCGACGACTACTTCGGATTGCCCTACTCGAACGACATGTGGCCCAATCATCCCACGTTTGGAAAACAGTTCCCGCCGCTGCCGTTGATCGACAAGGAGACAATCGTCAACGCGAACGTCACCGCCGAGGACCAGACACACCTGACCACCTGGTATACCGAGCGGGCGGTGAAGTTCATCGACCAGAACCACGACCGGCCGTTCCTGCTCTACGTGCCACACAGCATGCCGCACGTGCCGCTGTATGTGTCCGAGAAGTTCCGCGGCAAGTCGAAGCGCGGCATCTACGGCGATGTGATCATGGAGATCGACTGGTCGGTCGGCCAGATCCTCGATGCGATCAAGCGACATGGGCTGGACGACAACACGCTGGTGATCTTCACCTCGGACAACGGCCCGTGGCTTGCCTACGGCGACCATGGCGGTTGTGCGTTGCCGTTGCGTGAAGGGAAGGCCACGATGTTCGACGGCGGTTGTCGCGAGGCGTGCATTATGCGTTTCCCCGGCAAGATCCCCGCCGGCCGCGTGTGCAACGAACTGGCTGCCACGATCGACATCCTGCCGACGGTGGCCCGACTTGCGGGCGTCGAGTTACCCAAGGACCGCATCATCGACGGCCGCGATATATGGCCGTTGATGTCCGGCGAGCCGGGTGCGAAGACACCGCACGAGGCCTACTATTTCTATTGGGGTCGCGAGTTGCAAGCCGTCCGCAGCGGCCCCTGGAAGCTCCACTTCCCCCACGCCTACTACTGCCTCAAGGATCAATCCGGCTCCGGCGGCAATCCGAGCCCCATCATGCAAAAGAAGATCGGCCTGGAGCTATTCAACCTGGACAACGACATGGCCGAGACAACCAACGTGGCCGACGCGAATCCCGAGGTGGTCCAGCGCCTACAGGCCCTAGCCGAGCAAGCCCGCGACGACCTGGGCGACGCGCTAACCAAGCGCCAAGGCAAAAACGTCCGCCAGCCGGGGCGGTTGCCGCAAGAGTGATTCATACGTGGATGACCCAAATGGAACCGTCAGATCTTTTTAGGAAGTGGCGTCAGTGTTTAGTCCCGAAGGGACGTCAGTCAATAGCCCAGGGCGTCAGCCCTGGGAACCGGAGCCGCGCTGCGCAACCCCCCAGTCACGAAGGGACGTCAATCATACGAAGGCGTCCGTTAGTCCCTTCGGGACTAACGGCTGCTTGCCGTCGTCCGGCGGAAACGTTATCATCAATGCGTTTCCCTGCCACAGCATCCACTGCTCAAAGAGAAGGAGTTCAAGAATGTTTCGAGAAACGAGCATTGTGCCGACTCTCGTCACGTTGGTTGCCCTGCTGGGCTGCGTTGCCTTGGCCAGCGAAGAGGTGTTCTTGGAAAAAGACGGCCTGCGGGTTCGGTTTGCCGGGGATTCGCGGGCTGGCTACGATGTCGACTTCCAGAGGAATACTGTCAAAGGCTGGGTGTCAGTCGGGCAATTCCCCAAAGGCCAAACGTGGACGGTCTACGCCGATTGGCAGGATTCGTGGTATGCCGGGCCGGTTCATGCAAACGTGCGAACGCTCGAAGAACTGGGCGATGGACGCATCAGAGCCTCGGCCGACGTGACGATCGCCGGGCATCGCTGGCAATTCGTCGATGTCTATAGCCTGCACGACTCTCTGGTAAAGATCCAACGGAGTTGGAAGCACCTCGACCACGGCCGGCAAGAGAAGATCACGCTGGCCAATTGCATCCGGATGCCGTTTGGCGACGACCCGCGGATGTTAGTACCCGGCACGATCTATAACGGCAACCCCAGTTCGACGCTTCCCGGCCCGCAGTTGTCGTTCGACCCGGGCACGATCGGCTTGTACGAGGAACATCGGCTGCCGGTGCCGATGGTCAATGCCGAGTCGGCGCTCGGCGGTCGAAGACGGCACGGATCCCTGTTGACCGTCCCTTCGAAGATTGCGCAAGGCCACAAGGGCGGCGATCACTGGTGGAGCATGGGCCTTGAGTTCGGCCAGCGGCATGTCGACCTGCTGAGCCTTTCCGGGCCCGTGGCCACCAACGGCAAGCGGAGCACGATCTACGGCCATCGCAATGGTTTCGACCCGTACGACGACGCCTATCTCGACGTGCAGGGGCCCACGACCTTTCGCAAGACGTTGTACCTCGACTTGGGCCAGGACGCGCGGGCCGGCTATTCGTTTCGGAACATGTTGTGGAAGGCCTACGACATTCTCGGGCCGATCGAGTCGCCGCACTTGCCGTTTGGGCATGTGATGGACTTGAAGACTCGCTTCGTCAAAACGACGTTCCTCAAGAGGGAAATTCGCCATAACGGCGAGGCCCGGGCCGTGGTCCGGTTCGGCAAAGTGCAGATCGGCGACGGCGACAGCCTGACCATCGCGCGGCTGGACGGACGAAAGGATACCTATAAGTTCTACGCCACCGGCAAGACCGATCCGTATTCCAACTCGGCCGACCCGAACGAGAAGATCATCGGCATCGAGATCGTCGAGCCGGACGCCTGGTTCACGCGGACCGTCGATCGGGTGATCGGCGCGATCAACGCCAACGAGGCGTCGGACGTCGTGGCCGAGCCGTACAGGTTCCTGGCCCCGAACAAGGAGTCCTGGGGGATGCGACTTGTCGCGAAACGGCCTGGCACGGCGGGCGATCGGATCGAACTCTCGGAATCGGGCGGCAAGATCGAGTTCACCAGCAATCTGAAGGGACCCTGGGGATTGATGGGCGCCGAGCCTGTGACCACGCATCTGGTCGGCGGCTCGGACGATCCGGCCGACACGTGGACGCAACGTGCGGCCGGCTACTGCTGGTTTCCGGGACTGCCGCATTTCCAGTATGCCTGGTGCGGCGGCAACCTGGCCGTCGCCTATGCCATGCTCTCGCACGCCGAGCGGACCGGCGACCAGCAGGCCCGTCATCAGGCCCTGGCTACGGTCGAGTTCTTCGTGCGTCATGCCGAGACCGAGACCGAAGGACTCCACTATGGCGACTACAACGCCCAGTTAGACCGTTGGCTCCCGGCCGGTTTCTGGGGGTTCGGCCAAGGCATCTCCAGTCGGCAGTTCGGCGAAAACCTTTACCATCTGGCCGACCTGGTCATGCTGGCGAAACGGTTGAACCTGGATGTGCCTCATTGGGAAGCGGCCTTGCTCAGATCGGGTGATTTCCTGGTCCGCTCGCCCAGGTACAAGCGCATGTACCCGCGGGTGTGGACCCTTGAGGGCGAGTCCCTGGGCTTCAAGGACGGCAAGCCGATCCACGGGCGATGGCTTTCCACGGCCGGCGTGTTTTGCGTCAGCCCTTTGGTGCAAATCTGGCAAATCACCGGCGATAAGAAGTATCTCGACTGTGCCGTGGACACGATGGAAGGCTATTGGGAACATTTCGGCAAGGATCAAAGCACGCCGTTTTGGGGCGTCGACATCGACGCGGCCTCGGAGGACATGGACGCCGGTTGGGCCGTCATGCGGGCCGCCTTGGACGTTTACGAGGCGACCGGCCAACAGCGTTATCTCGATTGGGCCCGCGATGCGGCCGACTGGACGTTGACATGGACCTATTTCCACAACGTAGGCATGCCGGCCGATCCCGAGTTGGATCGGCATCTGAACACGGTCGGCTGGACGGCCATCTCGGCCCATAACCAGGAGAGCGACGTCTGAGGCTACTTCATGGCGCCCGACTTCCACCGCCTGGGGCTGCCGCGAAACG
>CAYYOX010000474.1:0-3188 GCA_964473065.1 uncultured Planctomycetaceae bacterium
GACTGATCCTGGCCACGCCCTCCGGTACGGCCGGCCGACTGCTCGAGCCGATCGACGGCGAGTTGGCCGGCGACTTGGGTTCGATCGCCCACTCGGGCACGGCCATCGTTTCGTTGGGTTATGCTTGGGAACAGATCGAGCACTCGCTGGACGGGATGGGGGCCGTGGTGCCGAGCGTCGAAAACAGCCCGATCCTCGCGTGCAGCTTCAGCAGCCAAAAGTACGCCCACCGCGCGCCCGAGGGCAAGACGCTGTTGCGTGTGTTCGTCGGCGGCGCCCGAAACCCCGCCTTGGCCGAGATGGAGGACGGCAAACTGTTGGAACTGGTCACCGACGAGTTGGCCCGCCTGCTGGGCGCCCGCGGCGAGCCATGTTTCATCAACATCGCCCATTGGCCCGGCACGATGCCGCAGTATCACGTGGGCCATCTCGACTTGGTCGACAAGATCGAGCGTCAAGTCGCTGGAATAGCCAATCTCGAGGTAGCCGGCAACGCCTTCCGCGGCGTAGGCCTTCCCGACTGCATCCACGGCGGCGAGGAAGCCGCCCGCCGGGTCCTGGGCAAGTCGTAGCCGCTTGCGGCTTTGCCCAGTGTGCCGCTTGCGGCTTTGCAGGGCCTACCAAAAGATCGCGTAAAGCACCAACGTCGCAATCACCACCAGCACGCCGACGATCTTGGCGACCGGCGAGGACTCCAACTCGATCTTGTTCTGCGTCGGCAGAGTAATCGGCTCACTCAGCGGTCGGACCAGCGTCATGATGCCCATCACGGTCAGCACGCAGAAGAACGTGACGGCCATGCGGTCGAGGAACGCCAGGTTGGGGACCGCCACCTTGAGGATGCCGTAGAGGATCGGGCTGAGCGTCAACCCGACCACGCCGCATGCCTTCGGCGCCTTGTGGACAAACAGTCCGAAGATGAACACGCCCAGGATGCCGGGCGAGATGAAGCCTTGGAACTCCTGGATGTAGGTGAAGATCCCGCCGAACCTCGGATGGCCCAGCCAGGGGGCGATGAAGCATCCGATGGCCACGAAGACGGCCACGCAGATTCGACCCACTCTGACCAGGGCGTCTTGCGAGGCGTTGCGGTTGACGTATTGGGCGTAAATGTCCATCGTGAAGATGGTCGAGGCCGCATTGAGCATCGAGGCCAGCGAACTCATCACGGCCCCCAGGATGGCCGCCAGCATGAACCCTCGCAACCCGGGCGGAATCAGCTTCTTGATCAACAGCCCAAAGGCCGAGTCGAACTGGTAGCCGATCATTTGCTTCTGCACGTCGATCTCCTCGACGGCAGTAGCCGTCTCGTTGTGCTCGTCGACCTGTTTCAGCAACTCCTTATTCGCGTCGACAAGTGTTTCCGCTTCCGGCGCCGCAACGCCGAGGGTCGCCGCATTGAACGCGACCAACTCTTGCGAGCGGTCGGGGTAAAGCTTCTCGAAATCGCCGTTGAACTTGAACGCTACTTTCGAGCCGACCGGATCGGCCTTGGCCGTCTCGTAGATATCCAAGGTCTCTTGGTTGGTTTTTGACGAGGCGTCATCCTTCATGTCCTGGCTATAGAGGTTGAAGGCGATAATGCCGGGAAAGACGACAATGAAGGGGATGATCAGCTTCAGGGCGGCGGCAAACACGGTCCCCTTCTGGCCTTCGCTAAGCGACTTCGAGCCGAGTGTCCGCTGGATGATGTATTGGTTCAGCCCCCAGTAATAGAAGTTGGGGATCCACAGCCCGATGACCAGGGCCGTCCAAGGCACGAACATGTCGGTATTGGGCAAGACCATGTGCAGCTTACTGCCGTTGAGCTCCTTAAATCGCTCGACGGCCCCCAAGTTGACCTGATCGGCGGCCAGTCCGATGCTCTCCGGGTCGGCGGCGCCCAGGGCCGACATGGCCAACACGACCACGATGGTCCCGCCGATAATCAGGGCCGAGCCTTGCAGCAGATCGGCCCAAGCACAGGCCTTCAGTCCGCCGGCTGCCACGTAAACGGCCGCCAGGATGCCGATGATCCACGAGGCCGAGGTGACGTTCAACGACATCCCCAGCACGACCGTATCGCCGAACATCACGTCGGCCGTCTTGGCGCCCGAATAGATCACCGCGGCGATGGTCACACAGACGTAGGTGATCATCATCAGGATCGACATCATAGTTCGGGCAAGGTGGTTGTAACGGTATTCGAGGAACTCGGGAATGGTGTAGATCCCGCTGCTGAGGAATTTTGGCAGGAAGAAGAACGCCACGATGACCAACGTGACGGCAGCCATCCACTCGTAGCTGGCGATGGCCAGTCCCAGGTAGTCGGCCGCCTGGCCCGACATGCCGACGAACTGTTCGGTCGAGATATTGGCCGCAATCAGCGAGAATCCGATCAGCCACCAACTCAGCCCGCGACCGGCCAGGAAGTAGGATTCGCTGTCCTTTTCCTGCCGACTCATCAGGATGCCGATCGAGACGACCGCGGCGATAAACGCCACGAATACAACGATATCCACTGCCAGCGCCATGAGAATTCCCCGTTTTCTTGCTTTTTTCGCCCCAGGAGCGAGAGTTGTGAAAGCACCTTAGATAAACGACTTGCAGTCGTCTGTCAACCGTCTGGGCACCAATTCGGCCGTCCTTTAGTCCATCATCAACAGAAACCTCGTCAGCGGCAAGAAAACGCAGCCTTCCCGCGTAGCCTGGCTCGGATCGTACAACTTTTTCGTGATCACCAGCGGTGAGTAACACTGATATTTTTCGACAAAGTATTTCAGGCCTCGCAAATCCTTTTCGGAGACCTCGTTTCGATACTTCACTTCGATAGGCAGATAGTGCGAACCGCGGGGATGCACGACGAAGTCTACTTCCCGATCGCGGTCGCGAAAGTAGTCCAGCGAGAGGACGCCGTCCCATTTTCGTAGAGCATTGAAAACCAGATTCTCGGCATATAGTCCCAACATGCCATGGTCGCCAAAAAGCTCGTCGCCGATGCGCAACACGGCGTTTCGCAGTGCCAGGTCGACCAAGTAGAACTTCATATTGCCACGCCGAGCACGGACCGGCGAAGGCCGAAACTTACTCACGTGCGCCAGCAGATTCGTCATCTCCAACAAGGGGATATACTTTTCGACTTGCTGGACGCCGATTCCCGTATCTCGCGCCATTTTGGCCAAGTTCCCTTCGTGACCGGGTTGCGCCAG
>CAYYOX010000474.1:3198-4222 GCA_964473065.1 uncultured Planctomycetaceae bacterium
ATCTGAGATAGCAGTGGACTCCGTTGCTATTTTCCACCGCTTGCTTTCTTGATAATCCAGGTGGCCCGAAGTCATACCTCGAAAGTCTTTGCCCGATTGCCAAAGGTCTTCCAGTCGTTCGGAAAACTGCTCGCCCTCAGTGACGTTGCCTACGTGAATTTGGTAGAGAAAGTATTCGCGAAAAGAAAACGGTAGAATGCGATATTCCTTGACTCGACCTAGCAGACTCTCGCGGCTCTTCTTGAAAATGGGGCTGGACGCGGAACCGGAGATCACGACTCGCACGGGATACTGCAAGTCGTAATACTTTTTCAGATACAGTTCCCAACGCTCATACGTTTGAACTTCATCCAGGAACAAATAAGCCGGCCCGGTCTGCCCAAGTTGGCCCATGTGGGTCATCAACTCGTCGAGAACGTCTTGTTCCTGCAAGGATTGGGTGAATCGAGCCGGGTCATCCAGCGAGTAGTAGATGATCCGCTCGGGAGGAATCCGGCGGTCTTCCAGCAAATGCTGTACGATTTGTTTCAGCAAAGTTGTCTTCCCCACCCGACGCGGACCGGTGATCGAGAGAATTTGCTTCAGCCCGTGAAGATCTTCGACCAACGGATCAAAGACCGGCCGCCGGAAGCTTTCGACCATTGCGGTCCACGTGGCAAGCTTTTCCGGCTCATGCCAGGGTGAATAGGGCTCGATAAGTCTTTTCAGGTCCATGGGTTACGCCAAATTGAAAAATAAACGTACTGCGTGACTGTAAAATAACTATATCATACTACCGTTATTTGTCAACCCCTACCTCGCGAACCGATAGTGACTGTAAACGCTCTTTAGTTGAAAGCGCCATGCCGGCTTGAATCCAGCGCGCCGGCAGCGTATTCTGAATTGTTTGGGTAATCCTTTAATACACCCCAACGGGGGGAGATAGCTCCAGGAGACCACTGTCGTGGCCACAACTGCCAAGAAGAAGAACCCCGTCGCTGCCGAACCTATCTCCGGGGCCGATATCGCCGTCCAGGCTTTGGTC
>CAYYOX010000474.1:4232-5644 GCA_964473065.1 uncultured Planctomycetaceae bacterium
GGATTTGGCTGCAAAGCCGCAAGCGGCCACCGCGAACCTTTGGCCCGCCGGCGGGGTCTCATTCATGGCCCCGGCGGCTTGAAACTGTCGGCCCGGCGGTCTATCCTAAAGTGTTTGGGCAAATCGCATCGATTCCTTGCGGATTCAACGAGTCAAAGGAGCCAGCCACCGTGGCCAAAACTGCCAAGAAGAAGAAACCCGTCGCTGCCGAACCTATCTCCGGGGCCGATATCGCCGTCCAGGCTTTGGTCAACCATGGGGTGGATACCATCTTTGCCTATCCGGGCGGGACGACTATCCCGTTGCACCAGGCGCTAACCCGTTTCCGCGACTGCCTTCGCGTAATCCTGCCGCGGCACGAGCAGGGCGGAGGCTTTGCGGCCCAAGGCTATGCGCGAACCACGGGCAAGGTGGGCGTCTGCATGGCTACCAGCGGACCGGGGGCCACCAACCTGATCACCAGCATCGCCGACGCCAAGCTCGACAGCATCCCCCTACTCGCCATCACCGGCCAGGTCGGCACGCCCGTGATCGGCAGCGATGCCTTTCAGGAAACGCCCATCGTCGAAGTTTGTCGTAGCGTGACCAAGCACCACTATCTGGTCACGCGCGTGGAGGATGTGGCCCGAGTGGTTCGCGAGGCGTTTCACGTGGCCACCACCGGCCGGCCGGGACCCGTGCTGGTCGACATCCCCAAGGATGTCCAGATGGCCAAGACGGTTCCCGACTACGACGCGCCGATGGAGCTGCCCGGCTATAACATCCAGCAGCGAACGGCCACGCAGGAAGAGATCACCCAGTTGGCGGCCATGATCCGCAAGGCCCGACGGCCCGTGTTGTACGTCGGCGGCGGACTGACGGCCTCCGGCGCTTCCGAGGAATTGGTCAAGCTGGTCCGCAAGACGCAGATCCCGGTGACCATGACCCTGATGGGCTTGGGGACCTTTCCGGGCGACGATCCGCTTTCGTTGGACATGCCGGGCATGCACGGAAGTGTCTACGGCAACTACGCCCTGGACGAGGCCGACTTGCTGCTGGCTTTCGGCGTGCGGTTCGACGACCGGGTGACCGGCAAGGTGTCGGAATTCGCCCGCCGGGCCAAGATCGTGCATGTCGACATCGACCCCTCGGAAATCAACAAAATCAAGGAGGCCGATCTGGCTATCGTCAGCGACCTGAAATACGTGCTGACCGAGTTGAATAAAGTGGTCAAGCCGCCCGAGGATCTCACGGAGTGGCACAAAAAGGTCGCCAAGTGGAAGGCCGAGGATCCGCTGAGCTACGACGCCGATTTCGACGGCATCCTGCCGCAACACGCCATCTCCGAACTGAGCCGCTTGACACAAGACCGCGACACGATCATCACCACGGGCGTTGGCCAGCATCAGATGTGGACGGCCCAGCACTACAAG
>CAYYOX010000475.1:0-5642 GCA_964473065.1 uncultured Planctomycetaceae bacterium
CCATGAAGGAGGCCGTTTTCACCGGGTCGAGGCACCACGTGTTGTCGTGGTAGCCGTCGTGCTCGGTGCTTTGCCCCGTGTACCAGCACCATTGCTGGCGGTTTTCCTCGGGCGTGGCCGACAAGTAGCGGTCCATGTGGAACGTCTTTACATAGAAGTCGGCCCCGAGGTTGTTCTTTTCACAGGCCATCGGCGTTTGAAGGGCATGACTGCCGATGCCCGCCGGCAGACCTTGGGCTTTCATCAAGTCGATGGCCTTGCCGAGAACCTCGGTCTTCTGCGACATCGTGAAGTTGTCGGTCGCTTCGCCGTGCGTGTATAGCAACGTGGCGCCGTCGTCGATCAACTGCTTGAGGTGGTCGGCCCCCGACTCGGGACTGAAGCAAACCAAGGTTTGCATCTTTCCGCCGTGCTGGCGGTTGTATTTGTTGATCACCGCCTGACACCGAGGGTCGGCCTGGATCGTGTTCACCCCGCACTTCTCGGCCAGGGCAATCGTCTCGAAGACCTTCTCGTCGGTGTTGTAGGCCTTGAATAACTGCGACGCGTAAAGCAGATCGCGGGCGTGGGCCCAACCGCCGATCAGATTGCCACCCAACAGCAACCGGCTGATTTTCACGTCGCCGATCTTCCCGCAAGGCATCTCGCCGGGACCCGCGTCGAGCGGATCGGCGGACTGGTCATCGGCTTGCTGTGCAAGCGCGGTCATCAAGATGTTCTCCTCCAGGCCATACGCAGCGCCCGCACCCGTTGCGCCCAGCAGGGTCTTACCCAAAAAACTTCGTCGATTGCTTTTTTCGGCCATGACGGATCGGCTCCTCGTTATGGGTCCGTGTGAGGTGTCCAGTTTGATCGGCTATGATCTGTTTATAACTGCTTCAGACTCCCATGTCAAGAAACGCGAATCGTGGAAAAAGGGGACTGGCGCCGAGCCGGGGAGATTTCCGGAGAGTTTAACATCTGTTCACGCTCGGAGCCAGTCCCCTTATTCCACTCCAGTCAATCACACGGGAGGACTCCATGCCACCACCCCTCAAGAAACTCCGGCCGCATCACGCCCGACGCCACTTGAATCATCATGTCTCGGCCGGTAAACTCATCCTATGACTCCACGCAAAATGATCATCCTGACTGACGGGCACAATGACCTGCATACGGCCAAAACGGCTATCTGTGTGATTCGGTACAAACCCGAGGAAGTGCTGGCCGTGTTGGATCGGGATTCGGCCGGGAAGACGGCCGGGCAGGTGATGGGCGTTGGCGGCCGGATCCCGATGGTGGCTTCGTTGGATGATGCTCGCGAAGCCAACACGCTGTTGATCGGTATCGCTCCGCCGGGAGGGAAGATTCCCGAGCATTGGCGGCCGATCGTCCTGGACGCCATTGCCCGAAAGATGACCATCGTCTCGGGCCTGCACGAGCTATTGAAAGACGATCCCGAGTTCGCCCGGGCCGCGGCCGAGCATGGGGTCGAACTGGTCGATCTGCGCGACAACCAGGAGCGCGACGTGGCCAGCGGGCGACCGTTTCGCGAGGGTTGCTTGCGAATCCATACGGTGGCCAACGATTGCAGTTGCGGCAAGATGCTCGTGGCCGTCGAACTGACCGAGGGCTTGAAACGGACCGGCGTCGACGCCGCCTTTGCCGCCACGGGTCAAACCGGAATCATGGTCGCCGGGGACGGGATCGCCGTGGACCGGGTGATCTCGGATTTCGTCCCCGGGGCGGCCGAGAAGCTGATCCGCACCAACGAGGACCACGACGTGGTGGTCGTCGAAGGCCAGGGCAGCCTGTTTCATCCGCGCTACTCGGGCGTTACGCTGGGGCTGCTACACGGCCTGATGCCGCACGGATTGATCTTGTGCTACGAGATGGGCCGCGAAGTGATCTTCGGCATGGAAGACTATCGCCTGCCGCCGCTGAAGAAGGTGATTGATTTCTACGAAACGGCCGCCAGCCTGGTTTACCCGTGCCGGGTGATCGGCATCGCTGTGAACGGGCAGCAATACGGCGACGACGAAGTGGCCGCCGAATGCGAGCAAGTGGAGAACGAACTGGGCCTGCCGACGTGCGACGTGATTCGGCAAGGGTCGGATAAACTGATCGAAGCAGTGATTCAGTTGAAGAAAGAACTATCGATATGAAACTTACCCTACACCGATTTGATCTATCCACACGGCACCCGTTTACCATTTCCCGGGGCACGACGACCGTGCAACCGGCGTTGATCGTCGAGTTGGAACAGGACGGCATGCACGGCTATGGCGAGGCGCCCGAGTACGAATACTACGGCGCGACCATGGAGAACATGACGGCCGCGCTGGAGAACGCTCGCGGGCAAATCGAGGCAGCCACACTAGACGATCCGGCCGAGTTTTGGGAAGCCCTGCGGCCCGTGTTGGGCGGGACGACCTTCCCGCAATGTGCCCTGGATATCGCGGCCCACGACCTGTGGGGTAAGCTCCGCGGGCAGCCGGTCTGGAAGCTCTGGGGGCTGAACCTCGACAAGAATCCGCCCACCGACTACACCATCGGCATCGATCCGATCGACGTGATGCTCGAGCGGATGGATGAATTCCCCGGATTCCCGGTCTACAAGATCAAGCTGGGTACGCCGAACGACCTGGAGGTCATCCGTGCGTTGCGCGAGCATACCGACGCCGTGTTTCGCGTGGACGCCAACTGTGCGTGGTCGGCTGAGGAGACGATCCGCAACTCGGGCCCCATGAAGGAACTGGGCGTCGAGTTCATCGAGCAGCCGATGGAGCCCGACCGGTGGGACGACATGAAAGAGGTCTACCCCAAGTCGGCCTTGCCCGTCATCGCCGACGAAAGCTGCCAGGTCGAGGCGGATGTCGACCGCTGCAAGGACCACTTTCACGGGATCAACATCAAGCTGGTCAAGTGCGGCGGACTGACCCCGGCACGACGGATGATCGCCCGGGCAAGGGAGCTGGACATGTGCGTGATGGTCGGCTGCTTCACCGAATCGAGCGTGGGCATCTCGGCCATTGCCCAACTGTTGCCGCTGCTGGACTACGTCGACATGGACGGCGCGTTGCTGGTGGGTCGCGACATTGCCACCGGCGTAACCATCGACCGCGGGCGAGTGATCTACCCCAACGAAAACGGCTGCGGCGTGCGAATGAAGGAAGCGTGAGCCGCCCAAGGACGACGGGTGGCTGGCGGCTGAGCGCATCGAAGCCCCAGATCGCAAACACTGGGGCACCGCTGCGCTTTGCCCCAGCCACCCAACCGTTTAGCGGTCGCCGGCACGGCGACCTGTTCCTATTCCCCAACTCACTGCGGCAAGATCACATCGGCTAGCAGGTAACGGCGCAGCGACCTGACCACGTCGATGAACTGCTCGAGGTCGACCGGTTTGAGCAGGTAGGATTCCACGTGAAGATTCTCGGCCTTGAGTATCTCTTCGTGGGTCTTCGACGAGGTGAGCACGACGACGGGGATGCGCTCGAGTTTTTCGTCGGCCTTGACTTCGGTCAGGACTTCGCGGCCGCCCTTCTTGGGCAGTTTCATGTCGAGCAGAATGATATCGGGCCGAGGGGCGCGGGCGTATTTCCCGTGCTGATGGACAAACTCCATGGCCTCTTCGCCGTCGCGGACCAGGCTGATCCGGCACCGCACATCCCCGCTACGCAAGGCTTCGATTGTCAGCCCGGCATCCTCCAGGTCGTCCTCGACCAGCAGGATTTCCATGGGGCGGCCGACCGTATCGCTATTGATCATCGGGGATCTTTCTTACAAGGGGTCCAGTCAGTTCGAGTTCCCCGT
Source organism: uncultured Planctomycetaceae bacterium (assembly GCA_964473065.1). Classification (GTDB taxonomy): domain Bacteria; phylum Planctomycetota; class Planctomycetia; order Pirellulales; family Thermoguttaceae; genus CAYYOX01. The sequence continues at coordinate 3,793 of CAYYOX010000475.1, forward strand.
TCCTAGTGCCTTGGAAGGAAGTGTACACTTTCGAGAAACTCAAGGGTAGGCCACCTGCGATGTTTTCGCGACGGCGTCAATCCTTACTGTTCCCGTCGGGTAAGACGTCGCGACCATCGATTCCGCCTTCGACCGACTGCCCGTCGACGGACAGGCTTCCTCCTCGATCGAGCCATGCGGGGGCCGGGTTGGAGTAGAGTTCGCTGCCGTGGACCGTCGTTTCGCTATAGGGGAACGTCAGCAGTTGGGCCTGACCGTTGTTACCCACCAGAGAACCTTCCAACTCGACTCGCGACGCGCCGCCGACGGCGATCCCGGCCCGACCGTTCCCGCGGGCGGTCACACCACCCAGATAGACCCGCCGGGCGCTGTTGGCCGCATTGATCCCGTCGATCCGAAATCCCTGCACGGTCAGGTCCAACAGGACCACGCTGTCCACATGAAACAGAGTGACGCCCGTCTGCCGCACGGCAAAACTGACCGCGTAATCCTCGGGCCGTTTGTCCGGCTCGACGCAGAAGAAGATTTCGCCCCGGTAGGTACACCACTCCAGCGGCTTCAGCTTCGGCGGTCCGGCGGCCTGATGATCGGCAATCACGCGAACCGCGGGACGATTCTCAAGGAACACCTGCTGGGAGCCCATCCGCCTGGGACGGAACCGGAACATGGGTCCTTCGTGATGTTTCCACGCTTCGGAGGGGACCGTCTCCGATCCGTCGAGGACCGCGCCGTTGCCCTCGATCGTAAACGGCCGCTGGCTGTTGCCGCTGTGCCGGATACCCACCAGGCTGATGCTTTCCCGATAGGGCTCGTCCGTCTTGGCCAACACGATCCGGTCGCCGCTATGGGCCAACTGCAGCGCTCGGCCGATGGTCCGCAACGGTCCGCTGCCGTCGCGGAGATTCTGTTGGCCATGGCCGGTGAACGTGTCGTCGCCGGCGACGTTGTTCACATGGATCTCACGGGCCGACGCGGCCGCGACCGCCAAGAGGATCACGACGAAAAAACCGGGAAAAACTCGCATTTTGGGGACTCCAATCACAAGTGGTCTGAACCTATAATTGTAGCATATATTGACCCCGGGCGTGGATTCGGCGTTTCGGGGCCTTTCGGGCCGTATTAGAAAGGGAGCCGACCATGCAAGTGACCATCGAGGGCCGCACGCTTCAACTGCACCAAGGCGACATCTCGGCCGAAGAGGTCGACGCGATCGTCAACGCGGCCAACAGCCAGTTGGGCGGCGGGGGTGGCGTCGACGGAGCCATCCACCGCGGCGGCGGGCCGGCCATTATGGCCGAAACGGACGCCAAGTATCCCCAAGGCTGCCCCACCGGTTCGGCCGTCATCTCCGGCGCCGGAAACCTGTCGGCCAAGTACGTGATCCATGCCGTCGGCCCGATCTTCAGCGGCGGCGGGCGCGGCGAAGCCGACCAGTTGGCCGACGCCTACCGCAGCTCGTTCGAGCTGGCCGCCGGGCACGATTGCCAAAGCATGGCCCTGCCAGCGCTAAGCGCCGGCGCCTACCGCTACCCCATGGACCAAGCCGCCCGCGTAGCCTTAAAAACGGCCATCGAATTCCTCCAAACCCACGAGCAACCCCAGCTAATCCGCTTCGTACTATTCAACCCCGGCGCCTACGGAGCCTTCGCCGCCGCGCTGGAAGAACTGACCGGGTAGCACGGACACTTTGCCGGAGAACGCGCTGCCATCAAATAACGCTAGTTCGGCAAATGTGTCCGTGTGGCGCAGCCACAAGAGGACCTTCTCGCCGCCGCCGATCCTCTCGTCGCTGCGCTTCGCGGACAGGTCTCCGAACAATGCTATCGCAAGGGCAACTTCCTCTGCGGAGC
>CAYYOX010000476.1:0-5627 GCA_964473065.1 uncultured Planctomycetaceae bacterium
GATTCCATCCCAGCGGCAAACACTCACCGGAGCGGTCCGATGGAAGAACTTCGAAAACAGGTCCGGCGTGCTCACTTGAGGCTCGGCTTTCGGCGGCTATTGGGCGTGCTGAGTTGGTGCTGGTTTGCCACATTCTCGATGGCCGCGGTGCTGATTGCCGTGGGCAAGTTCTATCGGCTGGGTGTTGCGCCAAGCCAGATCGGTGCGGCGGCTGCCGGTGTGGGACTGCTGGCGGCCCTGGTTTGGATTTGGACAACACGCCGAAGCCGGTTGGCGGCCGCTGTCGAGATCGATCATCGGTTCGGGCTCAAGGAGCGGGTGTCCAGCGCTTGGGCCATCTCGCCGGACGAGCAACACAGCGAAGCGGGCCGGGCCCTGATCGAGGATGCCGTGCGAAAGGTCCGCCGCGTCGAAGTGGCCGGCCGATTCAGCGTGATGCCCGGCAGGCAGGTCCTCTTACCGGTGCTGCCCGCCATTGTGGCCGTGCTGGTCGCTTTGCTTATTAGCAGTGCCGAAACGCCGGCCAAGGCAAAGGCCACCACGGTTGCCCAGCGGAAGCAGGTTAAGAAGTCGACCGACACGCTCCGCCGCAAGTTGACCCAGCGTCGCAAGCAGGCCGAAAAGCAGGGGCTGAAGGATGCCGAGCGATTGTTCAAGAAGCTCGAGGAAGGCGCCCGCGAGATGGCCGCCGGCAAGACCGACCGCAAGAAGGCCCTGGTGAAGCTGAACAATCTGTCGCGCGAGTTGCAAGAGCGACGCAAGGCCTTGGGACGCACGGACCAGATGCGCAAGCAGTTGAGCCAACTGAAGAGTTCGATCCGCGGCCCGGCCGATCCGTTGGCTAAGGCCATCCGCCAAGGCGATTTCAAGAAGGCGGCCGGGGAGTTGCAGAAGCTCAAAGAACTGCTACAGAAACAGGGCGGGCTGAGCAAGCAAGAGCAAGAGGCCTTGGCCCGGCAGTTGCAAGATATGCAACAGAAACTGGGCGAATTGGCCAAGTCGCAGCAGGCGGCTGTCGAGGAGTTGAAGCGGCGCGAGAAGCAATTACGCGAGGCCGGGCAAACGGCCGAGGCCGATAAGCTGCAAGAGCAACTCCAAAAACTCCTGCAACAGGCGCCGCAAATGAAGCAACTCGACCAGTTGGCCCAAAAGCTGGGACAATGTGCCAAGTGCCTCTCCGACGGCAAGCTCGGCGAGGCGGCCGAGGGTCTCGACCAGTTGATGGCCGACGTGGGCAAGATGCAGCAGCAGTTGGACGAGATGGAAATGCTCGAGGACGCCATGCAGCAGCTTTCCCAGGCCCGGGACAAGATGAATTGCGAAGAGTGCGGCGGCTTTGGCTGACAGGGCTGTGGCCAAGGTTGGGGTGAAAACCCTGGCGTTGGCATGGGTCGCGGTCGCGGCCAAGGTCCCCGTCCTGAATCGGAAGACGATCCGTCGTTCTACGATTCCCAGGTGCGGCAGAAGGTCGGCAAGGGTACGGCCGTGATGGTCGATCTGGTTGACGGACCCAACACTCGCGGTCAGGTGCAACAGGCCATCGAGCAACAGGTCGACGCCACCCGACGCGGCGATACGGATCCACTGACGTCTCGTCGGATCCCCAAGCGTCAGCGCGAGCATTCCCGCGAGTATTTCGACCGATTCCGCGAAGGCGAGCCGGCGGAGTGATATCCGCAGCCTTCATTCCGCCAAAACAGGCCCGTTTTCTGCGGGTATTTCTGCGAAAAGGAAGTTTTTCGAAAGGTTTGAAAAACCGCTCTTGACCCCGAAAGGGAAATTCCCTATCCTCGTCGCCTCATGGTTAAGTGATGGTCGCAGAGACGGCGGTTGCACTTGGCTTGGCAGAAAATGAACAACCGATCCACGTGGATAGGTCCGCACCTGGGGATGCCGAGAACCGGAGTTCCTGCGGACCACGGAGCGTCAGTCCGCCCGCAAGGAAGCAGGTGGCGCGCTTCGAACATAACGAGTACGCCGGCTGCAGGCGAAACATGCCTGTGACCGTACGCGTCCAATCGCTCCCGGATAAGTCGAGTGTCCTTTGCCCCCCTGGGATACCGGCTTACCGGGAGCTTTTTTTGCGCGCTGATAACTTGTAAAGGAATTACTTCCCGGAATTCCTTTAGCCGCCACCGGCACGGCGGTGAGATTGGAGATCTGGCCCTCATCGCCGTGTCGGCGACGGCTAAACGTCTCATCGCCGTGCCGGCGGCGAAATTGCAGAACTCCGGAATCGGGAAGTAATTCCTTTACAAGTCCTGAGTTGAGAAGTTTGACACAACGGGGCGTCCCGGCGCCGCCAAAGCTGCACCACACACCACCGGCGCTTGAGTTTAGGGACGGGTTACGGCGCCGGACGTACTATCGTCGAGGCCCGCGGGCACGTCACATTCCAGTTGGAATCCCGGCATATCGGCTCGCGGTCGCGATGCCAGCAGTTTCTGTAACGGCTCAAACGTCTTCAGGATCCGCTGATAATCGGGATCGTCGGTTGACGTAAATACCGCCCGAGAGCACTGTTGTGTTCCGCCCGCCGATTTCGCCAGCGGGGCGAGCAGGAACCGGTTATTTTCCGGTTTGAGCATCCGCGTGTAGAACGTCCGCGGGACCTTTTCGTGACATTCGGCACAACGTTTCGCATGCACATCCGCCAATACCCCGTCTAACTGCGTGGGATACATCCGGCGGCTGCCCATGCGTTGTTTGTGGTTCGACGACGAGGTGCCGTAGTAGGGAACATTCAGGTCGATCCACCGATAGATCCGCTGTCGTTCGTCCCACGAGAGATCGACCTGGGCCTTGCCGTGGGCGTCCGGGTGTCCCGTCTCGACGAGTTCGGCCAGCCGACTGACCGGGCTGCCCCAAGTACGCGGCGTGACCTGCTGGATGTTGTGCCCCGCGCCGTTGATTGTCCAGATCCAGGAAACCCAGGGACTTTTTCCCCGTTGCCGGTCGCCGGTCGGGCCCGAGGTCGTGTCGTGCTGTGCCCAGTTCCATGTCCCCAGCGTTCCGGTTCGGGCCAGGACATCGTACGAGACGTTGAAGAAATCGGTTTTGTCGCCCGACAGATCGACACCGCCGGGCTGTTCCCGCTGGTTGTGACACGGCGTGCAGTGTCGGTCGAGCACCGGCTGCACGATTTCACTGTAGCTGAACCCGTTGACGCCCCATTGCGGTTCGATCAGCGGTTGTGCGGCGTTGCGCAAGGCCAACTGATCTGTCATTACGGGCGCCGCACTGTTCCGATCGGCATGACATCCGACGCAACCTTGCACCTCGCCCGGCATGAAATGCGTGAACGACCGCATCCGCTGCACGGCCCGGCCTTCGGCATCCAGTGCGAGAAAATAGATCGGCACCTCGGAGGGCACGAGAAAGGCCGCTGAACCGTCTTCGTTCACATCGGCGTACCCCCACACTTTTTTAGGCGCAAACGTCGCCCCGCATGAAACCAGCGGAAACTGCCATCCGAAACAGGCGATGATCCGCAGTTGGTCGCCGCCGGAGGGCGGATAGTTCTGGATCGGCGAATGGGTCCCCTTTTCCATCTCCTGAACCACGGCGATCCGTTTCACTTCGCCGCGGCGAACGTGCGGTTGAAGTCCGTTGTACACGTCCTGGATATAGACCTTGGCCCAGTTTCCCGAAACACTACCGTCCTCGGGCAGCAGCACCGATCGGTCCATCGTCAGGCCGCCGCGAACCGGCGGAGCCGTTACGGCGCGAATCGGAATCGCGTTGTAGAACCCCATCGCATCGTCCGATTCCAGGAGTGTGACCGCATTGCCGGCGTAGTCGCGCAGTTGCACGGCGCCTGCCTTGGAGACGAAATAGCGGGAATCGTCTACGGGGAACGGTTTCTCGTAGAGCATCCTGGCATGCGCCTGGGGATTGTTCAGCATCCCGTTGCCGAACGCCCCGCCAGCGCCCCAGGCATGCACGCTGTAGTCGATTTCCGGCGTGAGGTTGGTCACCGATTCGGTGGCATTCGCCCCATGGGACGGGTCGATCCGCACGATCGCCCCGCGGCACGGACCGTTATGGTTGGTGGCCGTAGCCAGGATCGCAGGCAACCCCGGAATCGCCCGGGCGTGCATGAACGTCCCCGGACTGATCACGCGATTCCCGTAAAACCCGGACAAGGCCGTCCCGTCGGGATTGATCGCCCAGAGGCTCTGAATCGGGCAGACCGGCCGGTCGACGTATTCCCACCGCGAATAAACGATTCGTCCGTCGGTCAACACGGAAGGCGTGAAATCCATCAGATAGTTGGCCGACAAACGACGCTGGTTCTTCCCGTCGCGATCCATCCGATACAGCACGGGCGAGGTCACGACCCAGCAGTAGGCGAATGCCGGTTTCCGATCCGAGGTGAACGCGATGCCCCCGTCCGGCAACCAGCACGGGTCCAGATTGTTGTACGGCGCATCGGTCAGTTGTGTTAGCCCGCTGCCGTCGATGTTGATACGGTAGATTTGATAGTTGTTCTTGCTGACCGACCGATCCAACTCGACGGTCATGGTGAACGGATTGGCCATCTCGCGACCGCCCCGTTTCCAGGCGAAGATGACCTCGCGCCCGTCGTGCGATAGATCCGCATGGATGATCATCCCCTCGGACGAATCGACCAGAGAGCGCAGTTGCCCGCCGTGGGCGTCCGGCGTGAAGACATACAGCCCTCCGCCGTGGCGAAACAGCTCGCTGTGGTAGACATAGACGTGCGACACGTCCAGCGGATGATGTTTGATGACCAGAAGATCCTGGAATCCCAGATTGCCTGCCAGCAGATCGGCCCGCAGTTGTTTCGCCTCGGGCGTGTTCGCTTCGAGATGTTCGCCGAACCGTCCGACCTCCTTCCAGTCGGTCTCGTTGTTCGACGTTTGTATGACGAACTGTGTTGCCGTCCGATCTGCAAACTGACCGGTGCGGTCTCGGCAGAACACGACCCGGTCGACCGTCATCGATTCGCCCAAATCGATTTGTGCCCAGGGACGCCGTGCGCCTTCCGTCGCGACCCAGCTATGCGAATTGCCGTACTGCCCGTCGTTGAGATGTTGGACCTGATGCTGCGGATAGTTCGGCAGAACCGACGACGCGGACGCCGTTGCCCCGGCCTTCAGGGCCAAGTTGTCCGCAGAATCGGGACCGAACACCTCCAGTTCGTCAAAACAGACGGCGCTCTGGTTCGTCCGCGACACGACGACCCGAACGAACCGCGCCGAGATCGGATCGAACATGTACTGATTCGGCGTGTTGGGGGAAAACGTCGGTTCCCCCGCCGTCGCAACGCAGAGCACCGTCCCGTTGAAGAGCACCGTCCCAACGCAGAGCACGCACAACACGCCCGCAACCAACCCGCGACGGCAACCCGACATGACCACCTCCTCACGAAAAACAGTTTCGGCACAACCTTCAATGTATCCTAGTGCGGCAAAGCGGCAACCAAAGTGGGAGGGTCCGGGGTTCAGCACTTGGATTCAACGTTTTGCCCCGAGATTCTGAACTCCCTCGTGTTGATTCGACGCTTTCCCTCGTAGCTTAACATCTTAGGCAACTCGGTGGGACCGGTGGCTAGCGCCATTCCGCTCACAATTCCAACTGGCGCCGGTCCAACTACCCGGTCC
>CAYYOX010000477.1:0-1731 GCA_964473065.1 uncultured Planctomycetaceae bacterium
GTCGGTCGTGGTCGTGCTGTCCTCTGGGTCGAGCAGGTCGCCATCGTCATTGCCGTCAATCTTTTCGGTGACGCTGACCCGGATACCCTGGTCGTCGTAGGTGTAGTCTAACGTGGTATCGATGTTGCTGTCCGCATCGGAGTCGATCTCGACCTTCGAGAGCCGGCCTTGCAGGTCGTAGAAATACTCGGTCTTAGTCAGTGGGGTATCCTGATCGTCGTAGACCGTTTTGAGAGTCTGCACGGTATGGTCGCCGCCATCACCATTGCCCGGATCGGCGTTGGGCCCATACTCGTAGTGCGTGTAGCCGTCGTCGTCCGCAACGGTCAGGTCATCCCGCGTTTCGACCAAAAGTCGGTCGTTAGCGTCGTAGAGGTAGGTGATTGCTTCGTCCACGATGTCGTCACCGCCTATGTCGTGGTCTTTTGTTAGTCGGTTGCCGACCAGATCATATTGGTAGTCGTCTATGTAACAACGCGCCGGCAACTGCGCGCTGTAAGACTCCTCGAATACCAGACGCCCCAATTCGTCGTAAACCCAATCGATGTACGTCTGGTCGCCGTTCTCGTCGGTCTCCGTAACGCTGGCGCGTTTTCCGTCCAACAACAATTCGTAATCGAACTTGGCCAGCACGTCGTTGTCCAAGTAGCTGTTCGGATCGCCCGAGCCGCCTTCCGGCTCGTAATGGGTCAGGTTGTCCAGTCGATTGAGTTGGTCATAGACGTAGTCGGAGATCACCTCGTTCGGCAAGGTCACCGTGTCGAGGTTGCCCAGCAGGTCGTAAGTATAGGCGGTAACCTCCGACGTGCCTAGCGGCGTCCCGTTGCGTTTGAGCACCGTGACCGTCTCCAGCCGGCCGAGGTCGTCGTAGGCGTAGTCGGTCTGCGTGTTATCGGTGAAGGTGCTTTTTCGCTGACCGGTCGTCGGGTCGTACTGGTAATTGACAGTCCCTTCCGGCGAGATAACCTGCGTGAGCCGGCCCTCGGCGTCGTAAGTATTGGTGGTCAAGTCATTTGCGCTGTCATCGATCGTCTTCAACCGACCCAGCGAGTCGTACGTGTAGACGACCGTTTCCGTCGGCAGCCCGTCGCCCGAGAAGGTTTTGGTATCCAGACGACCGAGTGTGTCGTAGATAAAGTCCGTCTGCCGGCCCGCAAAGTCGACCGACAGCTCAAGTTGGCCGTTCTCGTTGTAGGCGCTCGTCTCGACGAACCCACTGCCCAGCGGCAACGTCCGGGCGACGAGGCAACCGACGCGGACGGTTGTTTCTTGTCAAATTGTCAAAGATCAGGATTTCACGACTTTCCTGATGGTCTTACACCAACGGAAGCCACTCTGTTTCGCTCACAAAGCTACAACTTATCTTCACAAAACTCGTCGGACGCGCACAGAATGCCGTACTCTGGGGCGCGTTTGGATAATTCATGGTGGGTCACGACGGATGATCTCCCATGTAATCTGCTCGGCTTCCCAGTCCACCGTGTACATTTCCTTCCAGGTGTTCGGCTCGGGAACAAATGGTTTCTTCCAGTCATGTGCGGCCACAGTTCTTTCGCAAAGGGCGAAAGCGTCGTGACGACTCGCGAGTCTCGCAAAGTATATTGAATCTTTCTTCGAGGGGCTTAATGCCAGAAGTCTCACGTCCTCAGACTCGTTGGCGGTTGGGATGGCAAGACCAAACGCAACGTAGTCCCCTTCGTCGGGGGAGAACACAATCCAGAGTTTTCTAAT
>CAYYOX010000477.1:1741-5617 GCA_964473065.1 uncultured Planctomycetaceae bacterium
GTGTCCACCATGTATCCCGGCGCTCCTGCTATCTCCACCTTCTCAAACCGAGCAAAAATGCGACTTCCGCGTTGGGTGTCGGTGGACAGATAATACCGCCAACCTTCTCGATAATTAAGTGCATCTGCTCCGCCGTCACGATGCAGGCGTTTCGCTTCATAGTGGGCAACACCATCGAGGTTGAAAAACATACTTACCCCCCGGGTATGTAGACGGGTCAGAATGCCCCGTCGTCGATACTTGGAAACTACCATGAGAGACACACTCAATAACAGCACAACAAGCCCAACACGAATTGCAACTCCACATAATCTCCTGGCGCTTCCGACAGGACGAAAGTCCGGACGGTCCGTTTTGGAATTTGTGTTGGGCATCATTTCTGGCCCTTTCCTTAATTGCCTGAATCGCCCGTCAAAGAGCTATGGTCTCTGTGGTGGTGCGCTTCTCCGGGCAGCCTCTTGTCTAATGTAATCCAAGAGACGTATATCATTGTCGTCGACGGAGAACAATGCGAAATTACAGAAGGAGTCGTACGCGTTACTGTTGTTTTCCACAGGGACGATGTCCTCCATATGATCATGTCCCAAGCCTCCCCGGCTGAAGTTGTGAAACCCTTCATGAAGGTATACACCCACCGCAACGTATTCATCGCCCCAGAAGAACTCATGATCGAGTGTTAATCCGGGCTTGAACGGATCGTTAATCCCAGCACCAATGATGGTCATCCATCTGCTGACGGCAACGTCGCTCTGGCCAATTGTCGTATGTCTCTCAAGCATATAGCCCATATGCTGGCTGAGAGCGCCCCAGTTGTCTGGGAAGTCCACATCTCTCTGAGCGTTTGCACGCATGTGGAATCCGTTTGTGGCGTAACGAGCATTCAAAGCGGCGTAGCCGCCGCGCGCATACGCATCGCCGGCAGACTGCATTTCTCGCGTGAGGTCCGTTAGATAGTCAAGTCTGGCTTGATACGTCGCGTAAGGAGCATCGGCGGGATGGGCAGGAAAAGCATAGTCAAGCAAACTTAAAGTATAAACGGCTCTAACCGCAGTCACAGTCAGCCAATAAAAACGCATGCCCGTCGCGCCCAAAGTTTGCACAAGCCCCATTCTTCCCGTCGGGTCGATGCCCATGATGGGATTGGCGTGGACGTAGAGATACTTATGCAAGCTCTGCGGTGCACCTGGATCACCCGTGAAGTCATCGGACCGCTTAAACTGCCCAATCGCTGCATCATAGTACCGAGCCCGCAGATACAGCTGGTCTGTCGCCACGTCAAAGTGCTCGCCGCAGTAGAGAATCGTCGTCAACGCAGTCGTGGCGTCGAAGCCGACTGCATTGCCGTACGCATCGTACGCATAGCGTTGGACGACCGAACCGGACGTGTCCAGCAACGCTCGGTTCGAACCGTGCCCGTCGTATTCGAAGTGGTAGATGTTGTAGACGTTGCTTGCTGCGTCGACGATGTCCGTTTGTGTGATCACGTCCAGACCGATCACGTACCTCTTCTGTAACTGCCCGCCGACGTGCTCGTCAAGGACCTGGGCGTAGCCGGTCGGGTTGTTGACATCGATGACGTACGTGGTTGTCTGCCCATCGACAGTTTGGCTAGTACGGATGCCCGAGTCATTGTACGTGTAACTCGTGTTGATCACCGCGCCGCCGGAACCCGTCTTGTCAACCGTTGACGAGCCAAGCCGTCCCTGCAGGTTGTATTGGGAGGTGACCTGCTCTAAGACGGCGCCCGTGTCGTCCAAGCCTTGATGTACCGTCTTGCCGGTCTGCTCGGTACGCGCGTTGGTGGAACCGTAAACGTAGACCGTATGTGTGTCCTCGGCCGTGCCGGGAGCGTCCTTGGTTTCGGTCAATAGCCGGTCATTGCCGTCATAAGCATAGGCGGCGTCGTACAACCGATCATCTATCGTGGTCATGTGCATCTGACGAACGTCTCCATGAGTTGCTGATAGAATGATTCATTGTCGCACGGCATCTGAACCACAATCCGATCTTCTTCATATCCGACGCCACCGCCGCGCGCATTCTTCCTGGTCGGTGATAGCCAGAGTTCTTTGCCGTCATTTCGCAGAGTTACTCCAACAGTACGGTTGTTCTTCTCGAGTTTCGTTTGGTCTTGCTTCGATAGTTGATCAATCTCAGCTTTCGCATGTTTTTCCCGTTTGTCGTATTCCCGAAGATGCTCAAGGACGATCTCCAGCCCGTTTGCGTGCATAGTATCCTCGGCTATCGGAATCAATGGTCCATAAGCATCATCGAAGCCAAATTCCTTGTTTTCGACCAAGTTCAAGAGCGTGAAGTTTCCGGACTTCTTGTGTTGGTACAGATCCAGGCCTGGAATGCTCATTTGTATTACCTTCTCCAGTTACGCACAGGGACCACACGAATGACCGTCTTAAACCGCTGTGCCATGTTCGTGATTTGTTGACGAAACGCGGGAGTAAGCCAAGCTGCCTGATTCTGTGGAATCCCTACGAGCAGGCCCTTCGATTGGATTGAACCTGCCCTAATTCTATGGAAAACCCCCGCGTTTGTGGTGCCACGAAGCTCTCTATTTTCAATGCCGTCAATTGCCCTGAGGTCCTTCCGGATTGCCGCCACCAGTCGCTCTTGTGTGGCCACACCGTGCGTTTTCACGGACGTGGCATGACCGTGGCGGAAATCGTCAATAGCCTCGAAGTTTCCACCCAGATTTGCCGGCGTCCTCCCCTCCAGTGCCGTGCCACGCGCCCAATTCTCTTGCGGTGTAGCGCCTGCAGCATTCGGCATTGTTTGGTTGTTACGGATCCATGCTTCCGTCGCTCCTTCCAGAAACGCTAGGGACGTGACGGTTGCTGTCAAGTAGAACTCGATCCTCGGAATGGCTGTCAACACGTGATGGGCAAGAAACTGGAGTTGGAATGCGATAGCTGATAAAGCAGGCAGGGTGCGGGCAGTGACATCCAAAGTTCGGATGTACATGCCTGTCAAAAAGGACCCCAGCCCGCCAATCAATCCAGCGAGTTCACCACTTGGGTCAATGTAGCCAACGGGGTCACCAGAAACGTATGCGTACTCATGGAATGTTAGTGGATGCGTTTGATCGCCGGCAAAGGGGTCGAGCCGGTTAAAACGACCCACAGCCGCATCATAGTATCGCGCCCGCAAGTATTGCTGGTCTATCGCAACGTCAAACTGCTCACCGGAGTAGAGAATCGTGGTCAAAGCACTTGCGGCATCGAAGCCGACAGCGTTGCCGTAGCCGTCGTACGCATAACGTTCGACAACGGCGCCTGCCGAATCCAACAGCGCCCGGGTTGAACCGTGGGCGTCGTACTCCAAGTGGTATACCGTGCCGTCCGACTGCGAGATCACGTCGTGGCCAAGTGTGTACGTTTTGGCAAGCTGAGCGTCGACGTACTCCTCTAACACTTGGGCGTAGCCGGTCGCGTTGTACGCGTCGATCAGATACGTGGTGACTTCTTCGACGCCCCCATCGACCTGCTTGCGTTGCTCGACCCGGATACCCGAATCGTTGTATTTATACGAAGTTATGGTCGTTGTGCCGGTTTGATGGTCGACGATTACGGCGCCCTCAAGCCGACCTTGCAGGTTGTAGACAAACGTTGTCTCGCTATCCTCTGTGCCCGTGGCGGGATCGGTGTTCGTGCCTTGCCAGACGGTCTTGTTCGTCTGCTCAGTGTGCGGGTTCGTCGGGCCGCCGTATTCGTAAACGGTTGTTGTATCGGCCTGATCGTTGTACTCGGTCAACAGCCGATCGTTGGGATCGTAAACGTAGCTGATTGTCTCGTCGATGCCTGCGATAGCGTCGTTGTCGGTCTCCTTCTTGATGCGGTTGCCCACCAAGTCGTAGGTGTAACT
>CAYYOX010000478.1:0-5616 GCA_964473065.1 uncultured Planctomycetaceae bacterium
GCCGAGATGATCGGCGAAGGTGTCCGGGTCTGGGGTGGTGTCAAACGTACCGCTGTAAGCTCCGTCAATGATCTTGACGGTGTACCCTCCGCAGCTATAACGCCCTGCCGAATCGGAGGATGGCGGCGGGTCGTCGACCACATCCCATCGGCGCTCCGGCCAGAGCGTGCCGGCGAGGTTTGCGGTTCCTGCCACGGCGACCGTTCCCGTAATCAAAGTATCCTCCGTCGGGGTGCGGTCTACGCCCAGTTGCGGCGCGTAGGTTCCGGCGCTGTAGACCTTCAGCAGGTTGGACGCGGTAAGCGTTTGTCCGACGTCGACGGCCAGCGTGCCGCTCTGGACCTCGATGTCATCGGCCTGACCGGTTCCACTGAACGTGACCACGTTCGTGTTGATGATGGCGCCGGTGAGTGTGTTGTCAGGATAGAAGGTAACCGGACTGGCATCCCAGTCGTCCCCCCAACTCGCATCGCCCCAATCACCGTCGCCCTGCTCGCCCCAGGCCAGGTCGCCCAGGACTAGGTTGAATATGGGAAGCGAAAACGGAGTGAGGATGTCATTACCTTCGCTGGGGTGGAGGTAAACCGAATTGAACTCGGTCGCCTTATTGCTCCAGCCTTCCGAGGTGTTGAAAAGCCTGGCCGAATTGGCCATTGTTTCCAAAACGTCGTCACCGGCCAAGCCGGTCAAGTGGACCGTGTCGGTGCCGCCGTCGCCGGCCGTTATGTCGAGGTCATCGAAGCCGGTCAAGTCGATCGTGCTGGACCCGCTGGTCAGCGTGGCCAGCCCGGGATAGGCTTCCAACGTATCGTCGACCTGGTCATTCCCGACCACGGTCGCCGAGTCGGTCCCGCCCGTTTCTGCCGTGGCTTCGACGGTCGCGATGTCGAAAACGGCAATGGTCGTGCCGCCGGTGGTTAGCGTGGCTTCGTTGGGATAGGCCGTGAAGGTATCGTCGTCATCGCTGCCGTAAAGATAAGCGATGTCGTTTCCGCTGCCCCCTCCGTAAACCTCGATCCGCCCGGTGAAGGCTGCGTCGCTTAAGAACTCGTTGCCGTTGGGGCCACAATTCAGTTGGAAGCTGGTGGTGGGAATGGTGAATGTGAGGCTGGCCGGCCAAACATCCTCGCCGGTTGCGCCTTGCAGCCACTGCGTATCGTTTTCTGCGTCATAGAGCTCTGCTTCCAGTGAAAGCAGTTCGACGATGTCACCCGGGTTGACCACCATGGTATCCAGCGATGTGGGCGTAACGGCAACGGCCGGTTCGGGATTGCCTCCCGCGTCGTTCGCTTCGAGGCCGGTGAAGCTGATCTCGCTGCCGTCCAATACGAGTCTGCCCGAGTCCAAATCCGTCACGTTGTAGATGGCCGTGTTGATCGCGCCGTCTTGCACCACCAGCCGGTCGCCCAGAGCCTGTTCGCTGGAACCGAGGAATTCAACGTCGCCGGACGGGACGGGGTTTCCGCCGGCGAAATCGACGGTCAGTGTGTCGTCGTCTCGGGAACCGAAGACATGGATCTCTTGGACGTTTCCCCAGGAGACGATCCGCACAGGGGTCGTGTCGTCGTTGATGTAGATCTCCAGATCGGTGCCTTCTCGTTTGATTCCGAACTCGTCTGGCGTGCGGTCGTGTCGGGCGTCGGTGGCCAGCCAGCCGGCGTCAATCGCGATGATTCCGTTGCCCACATCGTCCGAGAAGATCGTTCCTTCGTAGGACATCACGTCGGGTGCTGTGACCACGATCTCGTACGTCCCTAGCGCCTCCGGCGTGAGGCCGGAGAAAGTCACCTGGCCGCTGCTATTGGTCGTGTCGATCCAGGAGTCGGTCGAAAGATCGGCGTTCCAAATGTTTACTATCGCACCTTCAATCGGGCCGCTGCTGTCTTGAACGGTTACCGTTACCTCGTTCGATCCCAGGTACGTCACCGTCGCCGGATGCGTCACCGTCAACGTGTCCAGAGGAACATCAAAGCTTTCGGTGGGGTAAACGGAGGCGGGGCTGTTGCCTGGAATGGTGGCGCTGTACCCCATTCCCCGGCGGGCGAAGACGTTCCAGATGATATCTTGGTTCTCGCCGTGATTGGTGACCAGATCGGCCGCCAGGATGGCATCGCGTCCGTCCAAGAACGTGGGATCCGTGTTCACCAGTTTCAGACCGTCCATGATCAACTGTAGCGCCAGGTTGTTTCCTCCCGTGCCGTGGTGCAGATCGGGGTCGAAGCCCAGGCCTACGTCGGGAATGGGGGGATTGCCGAGCCCGGTATCCAGCACGTTGCCTTCGATCAAGGCCCAGTTCAGATCCCACAGCGTGACCGCCCACACCTCGGCGACCCCGTAGTCGCCATAATCGTCATCCAGTGATTCGATCGAGCCGAAGGTATATGGATTAATCGACATATCGTAACTGTATTTCGCCGATCGAACCCCTTGCCCGCCAGGCAGTTGGCCTTCGATGAACGTTCCCGCTCCTCTAGCGTCGGAGGCTTGGTCGTCGGGTTCCTGGGTGAACATCAGTGCGTACCAGTCGCTCCAGCCCTCGCCCATTCCTCTGCTCTGCGCGTAATCGCGATCAAAGACGGCGACATTATCTTTTCCGCCGACCAAACGCGTGGTAACGCCGTGCGCATACTCATGGACGATCACGCCGGAATCCAAATCCGCGTCGAATGATCCGCCTGTCCTCGGTGTATTCACAGCTATCTGCATTCGCGGAGAAGTCCCATCTACCTCGGCGGTGAATCGGGATCGGTCGGCCCCCGGGCTCCCCGCCCCGTCCTGTGCCTCGGCCAAGACATGGTCACCGCCTAGGCCTCCGCGGCCGTAATTGTTTACCTGGAAGTTCCCCGCCGCTTCGTCGAACCCATACTGATAGTGGACGTCGTGAAGCAGGTTCGTCCAGTAGAACAGGTTAGTAACGGCCGCCTTGTAGAACACTACCGGGTCCTGCTCCGTGTCCAATGGATAGTCGAAATCCCAAGGCCGAGGCGGTTCAAAATCGTCCGAGGGATCCGGCTCAGGGTAATAGGGTTCCCCGTCCAAACCGTTGTCGGGTTGGTTGCTGCCGTCGTAATCGGTATATGCGTGAACGTTATTGCCTTGTGTAATCGTGTATTCGGGGCCGGCAACGCCGTCGTCGTCATGCCAGCCGTAGGGCGAAGCGGTCGGATCGTGCGGGTCGACCTCGGTCGTACGTTCGCCGTGCCTGGGGCTCTCAACCGGCTGCGCGAAGACATTATAGGAGGCGTTGTAGACCCGATCGCCCAGGCGGAGCAACTGCCCGTCCGCCGTGCTGACACTCGCATCGTAATAGTGCGCGCCGTCGAGCGTCTCGACGGACAGTTTCCAGGCCAGTTCTACGCCATCGGGCACGGGTACGTAGTGCAATTTGGCGGGCACGTCTTGCCGCGAAACGCCGGCCGCCGAGAGGACCGTCTCTTGCTCGCGGCCAACGGCCGCACTGACGATCACGGGAGACCCGGCGATCGTCCAGCCGAAGTCGGCGGCCAGGCCCTCGAGTGCTTGCGGTGCAGCGATCGACATTGAGGAAGCGCTCTTGGGCGCGGCGCCTAAGCCGGCGACGAACGAACTGCCAACGTTCAGCACCCGGCCGTCGGCCGTGACGTTGGCGTTGATCGTGGCGCCGACCACGGGCAACCCGTCGTGCATCTGTTGCAAATAAATGTGTGTCACGCCGTTATGCCCGCTGGTGTACTGATCCGCGACGAGGTAGTATTGCAAATCGGTCGGGGTCAGCCCCAGATCGGCCGCGTTGTTGTTGATAAAATCGACGACAATATCCATCGGCGCATCGCTGCTGGGACCGCTGAGGAATCCGCCCGCGTTGAACAGTGTCGCGCTGAGCAGGTTGCGTTGTTCGAGCGGTTCGATCGCGAGTCTTCGCCGTCGCAGCCGCGGACGGTTGTTGGCGGAGTTTGAAAAGCGACTGTCCGTAAACCACTTGGTAAGAGATTGCGACACAATTCCGTCCTCCAGGTTGAGATTATCGAAACAGATTTCATACGCGCGGGCCGAATCGGCCCCGTTTTCGCAAGACACAGGTCAACAAGACCAACAGACCGCTGATCACCAGCGCTGCACTGGAGGGTTCCGGGATCACGACCCGCCAGCCTTCCTCGTTCCGGTCCGGGTTGATGCCTCGTCCCACAATCACCCGCCCGTCGGCTGAGACATCCGTGGCATGAGTCAACTGCCAATCGCCGAAGTCCAGACCGTGATCCACGGACAGGAATTCCTGGAGATTCCGTACGCCGTGGGTCGCGTCCCAGATGAACGCCGTGGCGTCGGGTTGCCACAAGTTCGCGGTGCCGACAACCAGCGACCCGTCGGCAGAGACACCCAGAGCCTGGTTCTTGAACGATCCTCCAGGCAGATCTCCCAGGCCGACCATGCCGTGTTCGGCGGTCCAAAGGAACGCCTCATATCCGTTTTCGGATGAGCTTCCGCCCACGACGATGGAACCATCGGCCGAGACATCATAAGCAACACTCGTGGACCCACCGCCGGGCAGGTCTCCAAGGCCGACCATGCCGACGTCGGCCGTCCAGCGCCACGCCTCGACACCACCGGGACTCGCCTGACTCCGTCCGACGACGACCGACCCATCGGCCGAGACAGCTTGTCCGTAGCTCTCGCGAAGGTCCGGCAGGGTTCCCAGGTCGACCATGCCGACGTCGGCCGTCCACACAAACGCCCGGTTGCCAGTCAAACCTACACTCGTTCCTACGACGACCGACCCGTCAGCGGAAACGTCGAAAGCCTCACTATACTGAGCGCTGGGATGGCGCATTGCACCTAGCCCGACCATGCCGCCGTCGGCCGTCCAGCGAAAGGCTTCGCTTTCCTCCCAATACAAAGCGCCCTCCCCCACGACGACCGAGCCATCGTCAGACACGCTATTGGCGTGACTCGCCGTCTCGGTGCCACCGGGCAGCGAACCCATCCCGACCAGCCCTTGGCCGGGCGTCCACCGAAAGGCTTCGATCCCCAAATCAGACCAAGTCGAACCGACCACCACCGATCCATCGGCCGAGACGCCCGAAGCCCAACTCCCAACGCCGCCTCCCGCCAAATCCCCCAGCCCTTCGAACGTGGCCGCCTTGAGTTCGGTCGTTGTCAGAAGGGCAATCAACAGCGCCATCCAAACCACAAGAGTCGAACGTTTCATTTTCTTCGCTCCTTTGAAGTCACAGGCAACTCGGCTCAACCTAGCAGGCGCGGGTGACAACTGTGTGTCACCCCGCCGCGATTTAGCCAAAAGTTTTTCAAAATTCCCTCCAGAACCGGACGCCGAACGTGCTGGCACACGCCCCTCAGTATACCAGTTCTCGCTCTGCTGTCAAGCAGCCAGACTCCCCAGTAGGCCGCGATTCAGTTCAGCACGCCCGATGTCGCTCAGTCGGCTATCGGTCGGTAGACCGACCAGCACTTCGTCGGGGATGATCGACCACGCGGCGGCCACATCCAGCAGCGTGCGTTGCTCCAGCGGTTCGAACCTCGCCTGACGGGTTAGCCGCCGGGTGTGGCTCTTGATGCTTCGTTGCGATTTACGACGACGGTCGAAGAATCGGCTGATCCACATGGCAGTTCACCTCCAAA
>CAYYOX010000479.1:0-5615 GCA_964473065.1 uncultured Planctomycetaceae bacterium
CGAAGGCGGGCTGTTCGGCGACGAGGAAAGTCGGATCGTCGGTCCGGCCGTCGGGCGTGGGCTGCGGGAAGGGTGGCAGCTTGAAGGTCCGCTACCGGCCGACACGCTGATGATCCGCGCCCGGGACGGCCAATTTGACGCCGTGGTGGCCATGTATCACGACCAGGGGCACATCGCGTTGAAACTGCTGGGGATGCACCGGGCGGTGAATGTCACGCTCGGGTTGCCCATCATACGCACCAGCGTGGCCCATGGCACGGCGTTCGATATTGCATGGAAACAACCGGCCGAGACGGGCAGCCTGCTCGAAGCGATTCGAGTCGCTGCACAATTGGCATGATACGATTAGGAGCCACGGATGAAACACGGATTGAACACGGATAAAGAGAATGAAGTTAAGAATGATCAACGGAGACAGGAAAAGCAAAACCAAGGCTTCTCTTTCCCTTTATCCTGTTTATCCTGTTAATCCTGTCCAAAACTCTTACTCTCTGAACGGTTGCAACATGAAAGGCGGGCAACACGAAAGGTCGGCCTTTGTGTTTCCTAAACTCAATCCGTGTTTGATCCGTGTTTCATCCGTGGCTAAACAATCCTGCTGACATTTACCATCAATCATCCTCTATCATTGAACATTTCCCATGCCCCCCTGCCCTGCCCCGGATACTTGTTGGCTTTACCTGATTCGCCATGGTGCGACGGATAATAATCTTGCCCGACCGCCCCGTTTGCAGGGTCGGCGGACGGATCCCGGTCTGTCGGACGAAGGACGCGTGCAGGCGGAATTGACGGCGGCCGCCTTGGCCGACGTGGATGTGCAGCTTGTCTGCGCCAGTCCCCTGCTCCGCGCCAGACAAACGGCCCAGACGATTGCCGATGGGCATGGGCTGTCGGTCGAGGTGGTCGAGGACCTGATCGAGGTCGATGTCGGCGACTGGGAAGGTCGGCCCTGGGACGAGATCGAACGCACCGACGCGGAGGCTTATCGGCGGTTTATGGCCGATGCGTCGATTCATCCCTACCAAGGAGGCGAGAACATCAGCACCGTGCTGGACCGGGTTCGACCGGCAATGCAGCGGCTGATGGCCGAGAACCTGGGACGAATCGTGGCGGCGGTCTGCCACAACATCGTGAATCGCGCTTATTTGTGCGATCTATTGGGCTTGCCGCTGGCCAAGTATCGTTCGATCCCGCAAGACAATTGCGGGGTCAACTTGCTGCGCTATCGCAATGGCCGGGTGAAACTGGTCACGATCAATTGGATCGGACACTTGGATCAGGCAAGATAAAGGAAAGCTCGTTTACGTGGCCGGGTTGAGGCCGGCGCGGCGGAGCTTGTTTCGGGCTCGGCTGAGAATGGGGCCGATGCTGTTTTCGGGCATCCCGACCGCGGTGCTGATTTCCTGGTAGGTTCGGCTTTCGAGGTGATACATCCGCACGACTTCCGCTTCGGTGCCCTGCAATCCTTGCAGCAAACGTTCGACCTCCTCGCGGTCGCCGAGCGTCTGCTCCACGTCGGGGTGAGGATCGGGAATCGCTTGGGCCGGCAGCGAGGAGGCTTGATTGGCCAGCGGAGCGTTGGTTTTAGCGGCGAGTAGTTCCCTGACCACGATCCGCCGCGCAACCACCGTCAGATAGGTTGCCAGGCTGCTTTGTCCACGAAAGTTACGCAGCACCGCATGGTCGTTCTTGAGAACCTCCAAAAAGACCTCGGCACACAGGTCATCGCGATCTTCGGGGGCCAGCCGAACGCTTCGGGCCTGGGCCGTGTAGTTGGCCACGTGAACGACCAGTCCCATGAACCGGTCGACGAAGTCCTCCCACGCCCTGGGCTTACGCTCGAGACAGCGTTCCAGCAGATTACGATCAATTTCGGAGAGTGCCACGCCGCGTATCCCCTGGTGATTGGCCAATACTGCCTACGGCCGATCCGTGACATGGGCAGAAAAGTTTGCCGACGGCCGAAACGATCGGCCCACCGACACTCCTTCGATTGTAAACGCAATTGGCAAAAGAAGCAAGTCGATAGAGCCGTCACGCCCAACGCCGGCCCATCCTAGGTTGGCTTGGTTGCCCAGTGCAACTGGCACGGATTTGGCAAGCTAGCAAAGCCTTAAGTGATCTAAGGGCAAGCACTTGAAGCCCGTGGCGGCATTTTGGACAACGGGCGAAGGCGGCTTGTCTGACGCGGCCGCAAAGCCCCCCCAAATGCCCTGGATATCCCCGCTCGGACCCCTGATTTTCAGGATACGTGACCTTGTCGGGTCCGGAATTTCGAGCACTCCCCTGCCCTTCAACGCGACTTGCAGCATCATGCCGGCGACCGCTAAACCGCCACGCCTGAAAAAACGTCGGGCAAGCCCGACCGCTAAACGACGGAATTACTATCCACCAACCACTACTCACTGCTTCCTACCGCCACGCCATGGCACGATACCAGAGGGACTCCCAATACTTGCGATCCAGAGCGTAGACATCGACTTCCGCGTTCTCGGCCTGATCCTGGGGGAGCAGGCCGTAGAGCTTTAGCTCGCGGATGTATTGCGGGCGGGGTCGGAAGCCGGGCATGTCGAATCGCTTGATCGTTTCGAGGTTCTGCTGACCGGCAACGGCCATGGCCAGCAGCTTTTGATAGTCCGGGTCGGTCGGGTCGGCAAAGACATCCTCGCCCTGCTCATTGCGACAGAGCCCCAAACCGCCCGCCGCCTCGGCCAAGGGGGCCAGGACCAACAGTGACTTCTCCGGCCGCGAAAGGTTGAAGACGATATGGCGGGAGAGCTTCAGCCGCGGGTCGTTGATGTCGAACCGCCAGAAGGAGATGCCCCGCTCGTCGCACAGCGACTTGGGCAAAATGTTGCTGCCCTGGTGGCACGAGTCGCAACGACGCTGCATCACTTCGGCCCCGGCCTTGGTCGTGGGCCAGTCGAAGTCGGTGTTGGTCAGGTTGTTCATCTGGTAACCGCCGATCGATCCGCAACCCAAGGCACCATACGTGCCGGGATACGGCGCGCCGACCTCGATCCACAGCCGCAACATGCGTTTCTGATGCTCGGTGGCCTTCACTTCATAGTGCGAGCCGTCGAGCATGGTCAGAATCCGACTGGCGCCGGACCCCAGCGACCGCGGCGGATAGTTGCTCTCGGCCTTGTCGCGGCCGTCGGTGAACAGCTTGCGGACGGTCATCGTGAAGTAGGCGTGCGAAAACATCGGGCCATGGTCGCCGGTCAGGGACACTTGGCCGTCGTAGGGTCCGCCGCGGGCCGTCTTCTCGTAGCCATGGCAATCGACGCACAGGTCGTTCAACACGGGCTGGATGTCGCGCGGGAAATCGAACACGTCGGGACAATCGTCGTAGGGTTGGATCTTACTGGGCCTTCGCCGCATGGCCATCAGGTCGCTGTTGGGGATGATCGAATGGGTGCGTTGCTCGTGGCAACCCACGCAGCTTGTCACCTCGCCCGGCTGGACCGTGAGGAAGCTCTGCATCCGTTTGATACTCAAGTCGTTTTCGTCCAGGGCGATCAGGAACAGGCTCCGCAGGGCGGGCAGTTCCATGAAGGCGGACCCGTCCGGCTCGACCGGCACGGTGCCCAGCACGCGTTCCAAGGTGAACGAACCGCCGTAGGTCAAGGGGTCCATGCCGCCGGTGAAGTTGATCGGCTTGGGCAGCGACTCCATGATCAAGAGCTTCTTAATCTCGCCACGTTGGACGCTTTTCATGGCACGGCCTTTGTAAACATCGACCAGGGCCAGGGTGCCCGTCTCGCGTCGGCGGTCGATGCGCGGCGGAATGACCCGTTCGCGCTGGCGGACCATAATCGGTCGCGGCTCGTGGCATTCCAACCCCGCACGGATCTCCTCGTCAGAGAGCCGATGGATCGTTTGCGACTTTCCCTTGCCGTCGATCAGCACGATCTGCTGCCCCTGGGCCGCCATGAAGGCGTCTTCGGAGAAGGCCCACGGGTCGCGGCAGTTGATGCCGACCGCCTTGGCGAACGTGCGATCGTCGGGTCCCTTGCGGGGATCGACGATCGTGAGCTGGCCGTCGTGCTCGTTGGCGCCATGGCCGGGTGAGAAGATAGCCAGCACTTTCTTCGTGCCGGGGATCGGCTTGGCGTCGATCATCACCACACCCGGGTGCATGTTGCCGTAGTAGATCATCTGCCCGGTGCCGTCCGGGTTGGTCGTCCAGAGGTGATGATAATCGACCTGCGAGCGGTCGACGTACTCCCAACGTTGATAAAGAATGCGTCCGTCGGGCAGGACCCAAGGCGTGTTGTCGTGTTCGAGGTTGGCGGAGATGGCCCGCATGTTCTTGCCGTCCGGATCGCAGCGGTGCAAGGTGGCGACCTTGGTCAACCAACACTGCACGTAGCGCTTGCAGCGGCTAGAGACGCAGATGATGTCGCCGTCGGGCAGGTAGGTCGGCTCGATGTCGTCGTACGGACCGTCGGTCAGTTGGCGCATGTCGCTGCCGTCGATGTTGATCTCGTAGAGGTGGTAGTTATCCGTGCCGCCGGGCCGATAGGAGAAGAGGATCTTCTTCGCATCGTAATGCACGACCGGGTCGCGAACGGCGCCCTCTTTGTCCTCCAGCAAGACGGTCAGTTCGCCGGTCGAAAGATTCTTGCGACAGAGCTTGCCGCCGTGGCCGTAGAGTTTTACATTCTCGTCGTAGGAGTAGTAGCTGAAGTTGGCGTACCAGTGACCGTCCTTGCCGCGCTGGCGGACGGCGAAGACGATCTCCTCGACATCGGATCGGCCGATCGCCTCGATCAGGCGGCGTCGGGTCTGCTCCTTGACCCTCTGTCGCAATTCGGCCATCATCTGGGCGGCCTCGCCGCCGGTGAACTCGATTTCCCAGATGGAAATGTGGCCGAATGTCCCCAGCTTGGTCGTGCTAATACGAAGATACCGCCCCTTGCCCGAGATATCGGCCAGCGACTGCTTGCCGTCAATGCCCTTGGATTCACAAAGCGTTTGCCAATCCTGGGCATCGTCGGAGACTTGAACCTGAAACTCCCCGGCAAAGGCGTGTTCCCAATGGATCGTGAGGCCTTCGATCGACAAGACCTTGCCCAAGTCGACCTGCAACCAATGGGGCGAGCCGTGGGCTTGGCTGGCCCAGCGGGTGCCGGAGTCACCGTCCAAAGCGAACTCGGGCTGGTATCCGCCAGGGTGAATAGACGAGCCGGTGACCGCGATACTCTCCTCGGCCGACGAGAAAGAAGAAAAGGCGGTAACCGAAGCCAGAAAACAGACCAAAGCGATCGAGCGTCGTGCCAACATCGTACGGTCTCCCATGTCAAAGGCGAGATTCTCAAAGCTCACGCAGCTAATACGAAAGCATAATCCACTGGCCCCAATATACCACGTATGGCAAGCCGCTGCAAAGCCAGAGCAATCTCGGCACGCAGCCGGCAAAAATGGCCCCCTACCCTACCGTTTGGGTGTGATCGTCCCCACAGCCCGAGGCGATTGTGGAGGCGAGTTGAAAAAAGTCTCACGCAAAGGCGCAAAGACGCCAAGGAAGTAGGGTGGGCTTCGCCCACCGAAAAACAGAATCCTCTTCCTTAGCGGCTTTGCGCCTTTTCGTGAGACTCGTAACATCCTGT
>CAYYOX010000480.1:0-5586 GCA_964473065.1 uncultured Planctomycetaceae bacterium
GTTTTTGACCAAGGACCGCGTGTTGCACGTCTTCGACGGTGCTACCGGAAGGCAAAAGGCCACGGCGAAGCCACCGGTGCCCGACGGGGCCGCTCGCTGGGAGCTGGCCATGATCGCCGACTTCCGCGGCACCGGCGGTGACGGCGACATCCTGCTGCAGGCTACCAATGCAAAAGGCTACCGGATGGGCAAATACCTGGCGGCATACCGCTACCAGGACCTGATCGCCGGCAAACGGCCGATGTGGACGACCGACAAGTTTGGCACCTGTGCCCATAACGGGGCTCGACTGGCCGATCTCGACGGCGACGGCCGCGACGAGGTGCTCGGGCCGACGATCTTCTCACCCGACGGCAAGCTGTTGGCCGAAGTCGTCCCCTGCCGCAGCCACATCGACAGCGTGTTCACGGCCGATGTCCGCCCGGAACTGCCCGGGCTGGAGGTGGTCCTGCTGGAAGAAGGCGAGAACTACGTGCAGCTCGTCGGACTGAAGGGTCCCATCTGGCGGAAGGATTTCCGCCGCCAGGAGCCGCAGGACGCCGCGGTCGGACGTTTTCAAGCAGGCCGCGACGAAATCTTCATCTGGTGCCGTTCACGCTATAAAGAGCATCAGAAGCCGTTCGTGTTTAAT
This sequence comes from uncultured Planctomycetaceae bacterium, assembly GCA_964473065.1. Lineage (GTDB taxonomy): Bacteria > Planctomycetota > Planctomycetia > Pirellulales > Thermoguttaceae > CAYYOX01. The sequence goes on from CAYYOX010000480.1 coordinate 632, forward strand.
TCGCGAGGCGAGAAGGTGGTTGACTACAAGATGGACGACGTGGCCCCGGACGGCTGGACCGTCTCGGGTGTCGAAGTGATCCACACGATCGACTGGACGGGCGAACGTCAGCAACTGGCCTGCGCCAAGGAACGTCACACCGAAGGCGACGTTTGTCTCTTCGAGCCGCTGACCGGCAAGTTCGTAAAGCGCATCAAGCAGAAGGCCGACCGTCTCTACGTGGCCGACGTGGCCGGCGATTGGCGGGAAGAGATCCTCGTCCTGGCCGGCAGCAGACTCCACATTTACCAGAATTCGGCCCCCAACCCTCGGCCCGACCAGAAACGTCTTTGGACTAATCGCAACTATCGCCGATTGAAGCAGTGCCACAACTACTATTCGCCGTAGCCAACAAGGCAGGATGCCCAGGGTTCTATGAGAAGTTAGGGCTGCCGCCCGATGATTCGGTCCGATAGTGCCTAGGCATTTGTTGCAGGCTGCTAATCCATGCCAAGTGGACTCAGCCCGCAGCGATTTCCGCCGCAGGCGGACGTACCGCAGATACCCGCTTCCTTGGCCGGGCAGGCCGGTTCGCTGCTGCCGGTATGGGCCGCCGGGACGCTGAACTTCTTCGCCAGCCGCTCCTTGCCGCAGGAAGGGCAGGCGGGCGTCTCGCTGCCGCGAACGAGATGCTCGAACTCGTGGCTGCAATCCTGGCAGATGTATTCGTAAATCGGCATAGAAAAAACTCTCCGAACTAGTCGCGGGCCAGGAGGCTCTCGACGGAAATATCCTCGTCGACATCCGGCCAATGGATTCCGACGCCTCCCCCAATAAGTCGCCAGTTCTCTCGTTGCACCCCGGAGGCGTCGCGCAACCGCGGAAACCACTCCAACGGAACGGCCACTTCCCGGCCATCGGCCAACGTCACACAAAGCGAGTCTGCCGTGAACGAGACGCCGGTCACCAGCGGCTCAATCTTAATCGGTGAAGTGCTCATCCCATCGCTCCTGAAACGACCTTTGGTTTTGTTCCACCAGTCGCCTGATTTCCGTCAACTGCCGGCTCGAAAAACCGCGGCTTCGTGCCAAGGCGACCGGCTCTAGCCAAAACTTCGCGTAATACTCTGCTTTTTCGATATGGACGTGGGGAGGTTCGGCCCCTTCGCGACTGAAAAAGAAGAAACGATACCCGCGTTCTCTCAGTACGGTTGGCATCCGTGAATTATACCCTACCGCGTAAGGGATTTGAAGTCCGGAACAAGTTGTGTATGCTGTCGTAGCCTGATCCTGGGCCAAGTCCACTGATTTCCATCCAAACGAAAGATCCGCGATACGATGAATCCCCCCATCCTAACCCGGGCTCAATCCCGCCGGGTCGACGAGTTAGCCATCGAGAAATACGGCCTTTCCGGGTTGGTATTGATGGAAAACGCCGGACGGGGGGTGGCCGATCGGCTGTGCCAATTGGGCATTGCCGGGCCGGTCGTGATCTGTTGCGGCAGTGGAAACAACGCCGGCGACGGGTTCGTGATCGCCCGACATCTTGATTTGCGCGGGATCGACGTGCGGGTCTTGTTGTGGGCCGGATCGTCGAAACTGGCGGGCGACGCCTGGGAGAACTACCGGATCCGGACCCGAACCGGCGTGCCGGTCGAAATGTATAGCGAAACCTACGACGCGGTCCGAGTTCGCCGGCTGTTGGCCAAGGCCGGCTGGATCGTCGACGCCTTGCTGGGGACCGGGTCCCAGGGCGAGCCGCGACCTCCGCTGGATTCGGTCATCGGGCAACTCAACACGGCGGCTGCCTCGAAATTGGCCGTGGATGTGCCCAGCGGGCTGGATTGCGATACGGGCCAACCGTCGGAGCAGACGGTCCGAGCGGCGGTCACTTGCACGTTCGTAGCGGCCAAGCCGGGCCTGCTTGCCCCCGAGGCCGACCGCTACGTGGGCGAACTACACGTGCTAGACATCGGCGCCCCGCGAAAACTGATCGACGACGTATTGGCCGAATAAGCCGCTTGCGGCTTTGCAAAAGCACCGCGAATAACCCGAACTACCAATCTAACTCAACTCCCCATGCGCCATGCCCGATACCAAAGCACCTCGGGTCAGCCCGGTCCCACCGCCGTTGCGCGAGGGGGCGTGCCGGTTGATGACGGCCCATCTTCCCGAAGACGTGCGTCAACCACAGGCCGAAAGCCTTCTGGCTGCGGTCGACGCCGACCAAGCTGCTTCGGAAGGTTTTCTGGGGGCCTTTCGAGCGGATCGTCTGGTGGGGGCCGTCTTTTCGCAAATTCTGCCTGGCAAAACGGCCGTTGTCTGGCCGCCGCGTCTTATCCCGGGTGAACCATCAGATACGGCCCAAGCCTTGTTGGAAAGTACGTCGGAGCGATTCTTGGCACACCATGTTCGCCTTGCCCAAGTGCTTTTGGAGTCGGACGATTGTGGGGATGAGCCCGTATTGCGCGAGGCCGGCTATGAATTCCTGGCTAACCTGCTTTACCTGGTCTGCCCGGATGACGAATTCCCCGGTAGCTTGCCCCAAGGACCGGTCGAGTTCGAGCCTTATTGCCCGGCCAACCATGAGCGGTTCACCCGAGTGCTGGAGGCGACGTACGACGGCACGCTCGATTGTCCGGGAATTGACGGCATGCGCGAGAACGAAGACGTGCTGGCCGGGTATCGGGCCACCGGAGTGTTCGATCCTGGCCGGTGGCTGATCGTGCGTCACGAGACCAGCGACATCGGTTGTCTGGTGTTGACCGACCACCCGGAGCACGGCAACTTGGAATTGATCTACATGGGCATTGTGCCGGCGTCGCGAGGGCACGGCTGGGGGATGGATATTGCCCGATATGGCGCGTGGCGTGCCCGGCAGGCGGGCCGAGAGCGGCTGGTTGTGGCGGTTGATGCGGTCAACGAGCCGGCAATTCGGATGTATGCGGCCGTAGGGTTTCGGGCATGGGATCAGCGCAGCGTGTACCTGAAGATTTTTGCGGCGAGTTGATCGGTCCCGGCAGCTGCAACGGTTTTTCAAGCGGCGCCTTGCCGGCCCATTTCCACCGGGGTTTGCGGCGTTTTTTCGCCAGGACCTCCCCCGCAAGCAGTGGCCCCCGGCCGTCGGTCTCGACACGTTTTCCACTCGCAGGGACAGTTGGGCGGAAAACTTTTTCCGACAATTTTGGTCCGACTTTTCGGGATTTCCCCGAGATTCAGCCGTTTAAAAAAACAGATTCCAAAAAACTTCGCGCTTTCGAGCAAACCCGGTTTGACAGCATTGCTAGCGACGCTAAAATCAGAGCTTATTCAGTGAGACAATTCAAAGACCCTAGGCGGTGGATGCCGTCGAGTTCAAGCGCTCTTTTTTCCATATAGCCTCGTTTCCCAACGGGCACATCAGCCTGATCCCAGGATGATTTTTGCGGGAAAACTGCGCGCCGGAATGGAAATCGGAAGTGACCACCAACGATAAGGATATCGTTCCTGATCTGCGCCATGCCTTGGCCGAGGAAGTCGGTCGGGAGCGGTTCGACCTTTGGTTCGGCGCGAGCACATGGCTGCGGTTCGACGACGACCGATTGACCGTCGGCGTGCCCAACCGATTCTTCCTCGAGTGGATCCGCAGTAGCTTTCGCCGCCCCATTGAGAAAGCGTGCCTGGCAGTCCTCGGCCGGCAGCCGGAAGTCCGCTTCCAGGTCGACAAGTCGCTACCCGATCCGAACACCCAGCAGACAGCTCCCGAGAAGACCAACGGCCCGGCGTTGCAAGTGGCCAGAACCCAGGAGATGGCCGCCGAAGAAACAGCCAAGGAATCGGGCTTCGCGTTTAAGCGGCGGAAGTTGGCCGCGCTCGACACGTTCGTGACCGGCTATGCCAACCGGCTGGCGCGAACCTCGGCCGAGATGGTAGTCCGCGAGCCGGGCCGCATGACGCCGCTGCTGATCCACGGTCCCACGGGCGTCGGCAAGACGCATTTGCTCGAGGGGATTTGTGCGGCCGCCCGAAAATCTCGCATTGCCGGGGCGCCGATCTACCTCTCGGCCGAACGATTCACCAGCGATTTCCTCGAAGCGCTTCGAGGCGGCGGCTTGCCCAGTTTCCGACGCAAGTATCGCAGCGTGGGGATGTTGATCCTCGACGACTTGCATTTCCTGGCCGGCAAACGGGCCACGCAAATCGAAGTCATGCACACCGTCGATACGAGGTTGCGGGAAGGGAAGCAGTTGGTCTTTGCCGCCGATCGTCCGCCGGGGGAGTTGGCCGACTTGGGAACCGAATTGATCAGCCGCCTGGAAAGCGGAATGGTTTGCCGCATCGATCGTCCGGATTTCGCCACGCGGCTGGGGATCGTCGAACACATGGCCCGGCAAATGAAGATGCAGGTCCCCGAGAACGTGCAGCGGTTCGTCGCTTCGCGATTGACGGGCCATGCGAGGGAACTCTCGGGTGCGTTGTGCTGCTTGCGGGCGACCAGCGAGGCGCATCGGCAACCTATTACGTTGCCCCTGGCCGAGGAAGCTCTGGGAGAAATGATCCGGCACAGCGGGCGCGCCGTGCGACTGCCGGATATCGAAAAGGCCGTGTGCGACGTGTTCGGTCTGGATCCGGCCAGCCTGCAATCCGACCGCAAGGCACGGCAAGTCACTCACCCGCGTATGTTGGCCATGTGGTTGGCGCGAAAGCACACCCGGGCCGCTCTGAGTGAAATCGGTCATTTCTTCGGCGGCCGCACCCACAGCACGGTCGTCTCGGCCCAAAAACGGGTCGACGACTGGATGGCCGACGGAACCGCCCTGCGACTTGCCGATAAAACCTGGGACGTCGACGACGCCATCCGAGCCGTCGAGCAGCAGCTCTTGGCCGGGTGACCGGGTGAGTGGGTGAGTGGTCCCGCTATACCCAACACGGGCGAAAGATGCGTGTTCTGTAGGAGGCGACTCCCGTCGCCGATTTCCCCGTATGTCGAGACGACTG